>NZ_VOSR01000203.1:0-8934 GCF_007997345.1 Mitsuaria sp. TWR114 | reverse complement strand
GCGACCGCAGTCGCATCAACAGCGCAGCCACTTGGACCTCGCCATCGCGCTCGACCTTGATACCAGCAACATGCCTGCTCCCGGGAAGAGCCCTGCTGCGGGCAAGTGCCGTTCCCCGCCCGACAACGACGCGGTGCCTTCGGCGCGCCCCGCCCGCCCCTCGCCAGCGTGGCGACGACCCGCGTGGCGAACCTCCGTGATGCGGCAAAAACGTCTGCTTCGGCCGCGTCGGCGCCGCCAGGGAACGGCCCAAGCCGCTTGACCTTCCCACTGGGGCAAGGTCCAGACTCCTCGAGTCGCGGGCTCCGGGCCCGATGCCGACCCCCTCGACGTTCGCAACCCGTGGCCATGCCGGTCACCCAAGGAGTCCCCATGAAAACGCTGCACGCCTGTGCCTTCGCCGTGCTGTCCCTCGTCTCGGTCGCCGTGGTCGCCCATGGCGACGAGGACCCCGCCAAGCCCCGCCGCCATGACGACGGGAA
Source organism: Mitsuaria sp. TWR114 (assembly GCF_007997345.1). Classification (NCBI taxonomy): domain Bacteria; kingdom Pseudomonadati; phylum Pseudomonadota; class Betaproteobacteria; order Burkholderiales; family Sphaerotilaceae; genus Roseateles; species Mitsuaria sp. TWR114. The sequence continues at coordinate 8,452 of NZ_VOSR01000203.1, read as the reverse complement.
GGTCGAGGCGACCGCCTTCGGCCAGGAGGGCCGACCGGGGCAGGTGGTTCGAACCATCCAGGTCGACATGGCCGACAACATGCGGTTCACGCCGTCCGACGTGACGGTCAGGAAGGGAGAGACGATCCGGTTCGTCGTCCACAACAGCGGCCAGGTGCTGCACGAGATGGTGCTGGGCACCACGGACTCCATCGCCCAGCACGCCGCGCTGATGAAGCGGTTTCCCAAGATGGAACATGACGACGCCAACATGGCGCATGTCAAACCGAGCCAGACCGGCGACATCGTCTGGCAGTTCACCCAGCCCGGCGAGTTCCAGTTCGCTTGCCTGCAGCCGGGGCATTTCGAGGCCGGCATGGTCGGCAAGGTGATCGTGAAGTGATGGCCGCTCACGACCGCTTGTCACGCGCCCGCTGGCTGCCCGCCTTGCCGATCGCCTTCCACTTGCCTCGCAGCGCGATGCGCTCCAGCGCCGTCATCTCGCCGCGCTGCGCGTCGCGCATCAGCTTCTTGTAGTTGTCGAGCCGGTCGGGGTCGACCTGCGCCGCCACGGCGCACCCGGGCTCGCCTTCATGGTGGCAATCCCGGAAGCGGCAATGCTGCGCGAGCGACTGGATGTCGTCGAAGGACGACGCCAGCGTGCGCGCGTCCGCATCGGGCCGGAAGGTGCGCAGCCCCGGCGTGTCGATGATGCAGGCGCCTAGCGCAGTGCGATGCAGCGAACGGGCCGTCGTCGTGTGCCGTCCGCGGCCGTCGCCCTTGCGCACGCCGCCCGTGTCCTGGGCGGCGCCAGCCAGCGTGTTGATCAAGGTCGACTTGCCGACGCCCGAGGAACCGAGCACCACCAGCGTCTGTCCGGCCTGCATCCAGGGATCGAGCTCGGCGCAGGTCGCCGGCGAGAGGCCGTTGACCGGCAGTACCGGAACGGTCAGCGGCAGGCGGCTGCGCATCTCCGCGATGCGCTCCGGCGCGTCGGGCGCGAGGTCGCGCTTGGTCAGCACGACGACCGGCGTGACCTCGCAGGCCGTCACCATGGCGATGTAGCGTTCCATCCGGCGCGCGTTGAAGTCGGCGTCCAGTCCCATCACGAGCAGCGCCGTGTCGACGTTGCTCGCCAGCGGCTGGCGACGCCCGTCATTCGCGCGCCGCGCGATCTGCGTGACGGGGTCGACGCGATCGGTGATCCAGGCCTGGCCGTGGATGTCCACCTGCATGCTGACCCAGTCGCCGATCGTCAGCGCTTGCGCGCTGACCTGCAGCTGCTGCACCAGCCGGGGCAGCGCACGCGCGAGCCGCTCGCCGTGGCCGTCGTGCAGCGTGAAGCAGTCACGTTGGGATTCGATCACTCGCGCCAGGCGCGAATTCGGTTCATGGGCGCCGAGCTGCGCGGCGCGGGAGGCGATCAAGGGGGTGAGACCGAGCGCTTGCAGCGTCTCGAAGTCGATGTCGATCATGGGAGTCCATTGAATTTGGCTTCGTTCGCGCAGGCGCGAACCCGACCACGCGCGATGGCGCATGGCGTGAGCTGAGTGGGAAGCCGGCCGCGACTGGCGCGACGATCAATGGACCCGCGTTGAGCGCGAAGTCAGGAGCGCGGGGCGCTCAGGCAGCCGGACACGAGAAGGTCGACACGATCTGCTTGTTCCATGGTCTTCTCCTGTCGGGGTGGGTGGATGAAGGTCGCCAGTCTGCAGCGGACGGGGAGCGACGTCAATTTCGGCAAGATGTCGAATTCGGATGCGCCGGTTCGTCGTCCCTGCATCACCCCTCTCAAGGACTGCCCATGAAATACCTCGGCCTCGCCTACTACACCCCCGAAGCCTTCGCCGCGATGGCGCCCGAAGACGTCAAGGCCCTGGTCAGCCAGTGCCCGGCGCTGGACGAGAAGATGCGCGCCACCGGCAAGGTGCTGGTCTCCGCCTCGCTGGGCGACCTGGAAGGATGGAAGACGCTGCGCCCGCGCGGCGGCAAGACGCAGGTCACCGACGGGCCCTACACCGAGGCCAAGGAAATGGTCGGCGGCCTGTTCATCATCGAGGCGGACAGCCCGGAGGAAGCGCTGCGCATCGCGTCCATGCACCCGGCCGCCACGCTGGGCGAGGAAGGCGGATGGGCGGTCGAGCTGATTCCGATGGACTTCTATCTGGGTCGCTGAGGACGGGGCGGAATCACGGATACGCCGCGGGTCGCCGCGTCGCGGCATTGCCTTGGCGCGCGGGCGGGTCGCGAGTCCGATACATTGCCGTCGACGCCGCCTCCGCGCGGCCACCCCTGCCGCGACCCCATGCCCCTGCGCCACCACACCGTCCCCGTCACCCCGTTCCTCCAGAACGCCTCCCTCGTCTGGTGCGACCTCACCCATGAGGCCGCCGTCATCGATCCGGGCGGCGAGGTGCCTCGGCTGCTCGCCGAGGTCGACCGGCTCGGCCTGACGCTGAAGGCCATCTGGCTGACGCACGCCCACATCGACCACGCCGGCGGCACCGGCAAGCTCGCCCGCCTGCGCGGCCTGCCCATCATCGGCCCGCACAAGGGTGACCAGTTCTGGATCACCGCACTGCCGCAGCAGTCCGCGATGTTCGGCTTCCCGCCGGCCGAGATGTTCACGCCGACCCGCTGGCTCGAGGACGGCGACACCGTCCAGATCGGCCAGGAAACGCTGACCGTGCGGCACTGCCCCGGCCACACGCCCGGCCATGTCGTGTTCCACTCGGCGTCCGCGCGGCGCTGCTTCGTCGGCGACGTGCTTTTCGCCGGCAGCATCGGCCGCACCGACTTCCCCGGCGGCGACCACGACACGCTGATCCGCTCCATCACCGAGCGCCTCTGGCCGATGGGCGACGACACCGTCTTCATCCCCGGTCACGGCCCCGAAAGCAGCTTCGGCGAGGAACGACGCACCAACCCGTTCGTCGGCGGCCGCTGGGGCTGAACGGCGCGGCGCAGCCCACCGCCCCCGCGCTCACAGCGGCGACAGGCCGGTGTCCAGGAAACGCGATTCGGGGAAGCCGCGCAGCGCCAGCGCGGCCAGTTCGACGAGCTCCTCGAAGCTGCGCTCCTTCTGCAGCACCGCCACGCCGCCCATGCGGTCGGCCGCGTCGGTCAGCTCTTCGCCGATGTAGCCGGTGGTGATGATCACCGGCACCCACGGCAGCGTCGCGCGCACGGCCGCGGCCAGCTCCAGGCCGTTCATGCCCGGCATGTTGAAGTCGGTGATCAGCAACTGCATCGGCGTTCGTCCCTGCTCGACGTCCTTCAGGCAGTCGTCGGGCGACGCGTAGGTCCGGATGTCGTAGCCCGCCTTCTTGAGCAGCGCCTCCACCATCAGCAGCACGATCGGGTCGTCGTCCACGTAGACGACATGCTCGCCTTCGCCCGGATCGGCCACGCGGCTGAGCGCCGCGGTGTCGAGCGGCGCCGCCTCGTCACCGACCACCGGCAGGTAGACGCAGAACTGCGTGCCCCGCCCCGGCGCCGATTGCACATCGATGGCCCCGCCATGCGCATGCACGATGCCGTGCACGATGTGCAGGCCCAGGCCGGTGCCCTGCCCCCGCGGCTTGGTGGTGAAGAAGGGCTCGAACAGCCGCTTCGTGACGTCCTCGCTCATGCCGTGGCCGTCGTCGCGCACGCTCAGCGCCGCATAACGCGTCGGCGCGACGCGGCCGATGGCAAAGGCACGCGGCGCGTCGAAGTGAACCGCGCGCAGTCCCACATGCAGATGCCCGTGCCCGCCCGGCATCGCCTGCCACGCGTTGGTGCACAGGTTCAGCACCACCTGCTGCACCTCCGCCGGATCCACCGTCGCCACGCAGTCGTCGCCATGCAGGTCGACCGTCAGCCGCACCGTGGCCGGCAAGGTCGACCGCAGCAGGCCGATGCTGTCCTCCACCAGCGGGCGCAGGCGATGCTTGGCCAGTTCCTGGCCGCTGCCCCGGGCGTAGGCGAGGATGCGCTGCACGATGTCCCGCGCGCGGTCGCCGGCGCGCTTGATCTGCTGCATGTGGCCGCGCAGCGGCGAGTTGGCCGGCAGCTCGTCCAGCATCATTCCGGCATGGCCGAGGATCGCCGCCAGGATGTTATTGAAGTCATGCGCCACGCCACCCGCCAGCGTGCCCAGCGACTCCATGCGCTGGATGCGCACCAGCTTCTCCTCCAGGTCCACCCGCGTCAGCTCGTCGGCCTTGCGCATCGTGATGTCGATGAACAGCACCACCAGCCCGAGCTCGCAGGGAAACGCGCGGCACTCGAACCACTTGCTCAGGCGCGCATTGAATTCCTCGTAGAGATGGGCCGTGCGCGACTGCATCGCGGCGCGCGCCTCGACGTCGAAGCGCGCGCCCATGACGCCGGGCAGCGACTGCCAGTAGTTGCGGCCGATCAGGGCTTCCCGCTGCCGGCCGGTGGCGCGCTCGAAGGCGACGTTGACGAACTCGATGGTCCAGTCGTGCCGCAGCAGGATCACCGCGTCGGTGACGTAGTCGAGCGCCGCGCCGACATGCGCGGCGCCATCTTCAGGTGCGGCGGATGCACCCGATCCGTGCGACGGCTCTTGACGCGGCATGAACGCCCCCCGGTGGACGAGGCGCCAGTGTGGACCTCATTCGCCGGCCCGGCAATCACCGTGCCGCCCCCTGATTCGGGAGAGGGCCGATGGCATCGGGCTTTGCGCGCGCCGCGACGGCGCGCCGAGGGTCAGGATTTCGCCGGTGCGGGCGGCTGGAAGCGCTGCTCGGGCTTGGGCGCGCGGGCATACAGCCCCTGCACGCGCGGCAGTGTGCGCTCGATGTCGCGGATGCGGGTCGGGCCGGCCGGGTGCGTGGAGAGGAACTGGGGCGGCGCGCCCTTGCTCGCCTGTCCCATCTTCTGCCACAGCGTCACGCCGGCCTGGGGGTTGTAACCGGCGCGCGCGGCCAGCTCCATGCCGACCAGGTCGGCCTCGCTCTCGTCCTCACGACTGAAGGTCAGCGACAGCAGCTGGCCGCCGATGTTGGCGATGCCGCGGCCCATGTTGCCCAGGCCCAGCAGCGCCGCGCCGATCTCGATCGCGCCGTTGGTGGCCATGTTCTTGCCCATGCGCTCGCGGGCATGCTCGCGCAGCGCGTGCGCCATCTCGTGGCCCATGATCATCGCGACCTCGTCGTCGCTGAGCTGCAGCTGCTGCAGGATGCCGAAGTAGAAGGCGATCTTTCCGCCCGGCATGCAGAACGCGTTGAGCTCGCGGCTGCCGATGAGGTTGACCTCCCAGCGCCACTGCTGCGCGCGCGGGTTCCAGGTCGCGGCGAACGGGATGATGCGCTGCGCGATCGCGCGCAGGCGCAGCACCTGCGGATGATTGGCCGGCGCGAGCGCCTTCTGCGCCTGCGCCTGCCGCATCATCTGCGCGTACTGCTGCTGCGCGGCGGCCTCGACCTGCTCGGCCGAGACCAGCTTGGTGAAGCGGCTCTGCTTGCCGACGTCCACGCCCTCCTGCGCCCAGGCCGGCGTCAGCGCCGACACGCCACCGGCGGCGAGCAGTCCGGTGAACAGGCGGCGGGCGGGGTGCGCGGGCGCGCGGTCCACGCCGCAGCGGCGGCAATCGCAATGGCCGAATCCGGCGGGAGCACCCGGCAGCTGCGGGTCGGCATCGGGGAGGAAGTCAGCGTCAACCATGGCGGCATTCTAGGGAGGCGACAATGCCCCCCATCATGTCCCAGCCGCCCTTGATCACGCCGTCCCCGGCCTGTGCCACCTCGCCGCTCGACCCGCAGCAGTTCCGCGCCGCGCTGGGCATGTTCGCCACCGGCGTCACGATCGTGACCGCGCGGGCGGAGGACGGGACGCTGGTGGCCTGACGGCCAACTCCTTCAACTCGGTCTCGCTGTCGCCGCCGCTGGTGCTGTGGAGCCTGGCCCGCCGCGCGGGCTCGATGCCGGTCTTCAGCCGTGGCTCGCATTACGCGATCAACATCCTGGCCGCGGACCAGAAGGCGCTCGCGCAGCGCTTCGCCACGCGCGACATCGACCGCTTCGCCGGCGTGGCCTTCCGCGAGGCTGCGGCGGCGCGCCCGTGCTCGAGGGCTGCGCCGCGGTCTTCGAATGCGCCAACCGCAGCCAGTACGAGGAAGGCGACCACGTCATCTTCGTCGGCGAGGTCGAGGCCTGCAGCCGCGCCGACCTGGCGCAGCCGCTGATCTTCCACGGCGGCCGCTACTACACCGAGCTGCCGATCTGAGGCCTGGGCCTCACTCGCCCGCGTGACGGCCGACCGGCCAGAAGGGCGCCATCCGTTGCAGCGCGCGCCAGCGCCAGGCGCCCAGCGCGACGGTCACCAGGACCGACGCGGCCACCTGCCACAAGGCCGGGATGTGCCAGCGATGGGTCGCCGCGATGCTGAGGCCCACCAGCGCGACCATCAGCATCGTCAGCACCGCCGCCCGCGCGCCCTTGGGAAAGCCCTGGCGTGACCAGTCGCGCCAGACCAGCAGGGTGCCCGGCAGCGCCACCGCGGCGAAGTTCAGGCCGAGCAGCGGGCTGCCCCAGCCGTCGTCATGCCCGGGCGCCAGCGCCTGCAGCGCCATCATCATCGCCACGCCGGTGCCCCACAGCACCAGGTGATGCCGCAACAGCCGCAGCCCGATCACGCGGTTCATCTCGATGCCACGCGGCATGCCGGGCACCAGCGACAGCAGCGCCTGCTCGCGGCGCGTCTGGTGCAGCGTCGCGTCCAGCCCGAAGAACGGACCGATCATCGCGCTCATCAGGCCGATCGACAGGCCGGGCAGGGCTGCCCTGATCACCCGCCCGGCGCGGTCCGGCAGGAAGACCAGCAGCGCCACTTCGGCGATCAGGAAGACGACGAAAAGCAGCAGCGTCGTCGAGGCCGTGGCCGACCAGTGCAGCCCGCGCAAGGCGACGAATTCGGCGCGCGCGGTCACGCTCGCCGTGGTCGGCCGCGCCGTGCGCAGCAGGTGTTCCCGCCACAGCGGATGCGCCCATTGGAAGCAACGGCCGAGCCAGGCCAGCGGTCCGCGCGACCAGACCGTGGTCGCCGGCACCGCGCTGCCCTGCATCGTCATCAGGTGCTGGACGCGCTGGCGCTGAGCCCAGGATTGGGCATGCGCGGCGCCGCCGGCCTGGAACAGATGCCACAGGCCCGCGCCCAGCAACAGCAGCACCGCGCCGGTCTGGGTGAAGGGCTGGCGCGCATGCCACTCGCGCGCGATGTCCATCACCTGCAGCGCCAACGGCAGCTCGCGCAGCGGCGGCAACGCGATCCACGGCAATACCCAGATCACCAGCCACATCACCGGCCAGCGCAGGCAGATGGCGAAGGACAGCATCAACGCCGCGGCGCCCATCGTGAACGCCAGCCCATGGTCGAAGACCAGGCCCAGCAGTCCGCCGCAGGCCGCGGCCACGCCGAGGAACACGCCCAGCGCCGACTCGCGCAGCCGCCGCAACTGACCCGGCATCAGGTGCGCCGACAGCGGATCGTTCAGGCCCAGCAGTGCATTCGCCGCCGCCCACCAGGCCAGGTGCAGCGCGATGGCCAGCGTCACGCAGAAGGTCCCGGCGACGGCCAGCGGCTGGTTGCTCATCGTCGCCAGCGCGGTCGCACCCAGCACCGGCAGGAGCAGCCACCAGACGCGCCCGACCTTGCGCCCCATCGCCCGCAGCACCGCGGCATGGCCGCCCAGGCCGGGCAGCGGCAGCGCGGCGCTCATTGCGTCAGCTCCAGGAACAGGTCCTCGAGGTTGAGCGCCTCGCAGCGCAGCACGGCATCGGGCGCGGGGGCGTTCCCCTCGGCGAATCGCACCAGCCAGCGCGGCTGCTCGCCCAGGTCGCGCCGGCTCAGCACTTGGCCGCCATGGGCGTCGACCGCCGCCTGCAGCCGTCCCACCGGACCGGCCAGCAGCCGGACCTCGTCGGCCAGTACGTCCTGCGGCGCCTGCAGCGCGATGCGACCGCGGCTGAGGAAGGCGATGTTGAAGGCGACGCGCTCGAGGTCGGAGAGGATGTGCGTCGAGAACAGCACCGTGGTGCCGCGGTCGAGCACCTGGTCGACCAGCTCGCGCAGGAAGTCGCGCCGACCGACGGGATCGAGGCTCGCGACGGGCTCGTCCAGCACCAGCAGGTCGGGCTCATGCGCGAGCGCGCGGATGATGGACAGCCGCTGCTGCTGCCCCTGCGACAGCTGGCCCACGCGCCGGTCGCGCGGGATGTCCCAGCGCGACATCAGGCCGTCCACCTTCGCGTCGTTCCAGCGCGGATAGAAGCTGCGGAAATAGCGCAGCAGGTCCCCGGCCTGGAAGTCCTCGAACAGCGCGGCCTGCTGCGGCACGTAGCCCAGCCGGGCGCGCAGCGCGTCGTCGGGCAGCAGCGCGGGCTGGCCGAACAGCCGCACCTCGCCGGCCTGCGGCTCGCGAAGCCCGAGCAGCGTCTCCAGCAGCGTGGTCTTGCCCGCGCCGTTG
>NZ_VOSR01000202.1:0-11230 GCF_007997345.1 Mitsuaria sp. TWR114 | reverse complement strand
CGAGGCCGTGCTGGCCGCGCAGCTGGACGCGTCGCTGCCCGCGAACGTGGTGCGCATTCCCGCCGGCATCCCCGAGACCGCCGCGCTGGGCGCGTTCACCGGCGCGATCGCCGTGACCAAGGCCTGAGGACGAGACGACCATGGAAAACTTCTACAACGCCGGCGCCTCGATGCTGGGCATGGTCTGGCCGGTGGTCTGGAGCCTGCTCAAGATCATCGCCGTGCTGCTGCCGCTGCTGGGCTGCGTCGCCTACCTGACGCTGTGGGAACGCAAGGCCATCGGCTGGTCGCAGATCCGTCCGGGCCCGAACCGGGTCGGTCCGATGGGCCTGCTGACGCCGATCGCCGACGCGGTGAAGCTGATCTTCAAGGAGATCATCGTCCCGAGCGCCGCCAACAAGGGCCTGTTCTTCCTCGGCCCGATCATGACCATCATGCCGGCGCTGGCGGCCTGGGCCGTCGTGCCCTTCGGCCCCGGCGCGGCGATCGCCGACGTCAATGCCGGCCTGCTGTTCCTGATGGCCATCACCTCGCTGGAGGTCTACGGCGTGATCATCGCGGGCTGGGCGTCCAACTCGAAGTACGCCTTCCTGGGCGCGCTGCGCGCCTCGGCCCAGATGGTGTCCTACGAGATCGCGATGGGCTTCTGCCTGGTCGTGGTGCTGATGGTCACCGGCTCGATGAACGTCAGCGCCATCGTCACCAGCCAGGAACATGGGTGGTTCGCGTCGCACGGCGTGAATGTCCTGTCGTGGAACTGGCTGCCGCTGCTGCCGATCTTCCTCGTGTACTTCATCTCCGGCCTGGCCGAGACCAATCGCCATCCGTTCGACGTCGTCGAAGGCGAATCGGAAATCGTGGCCGGCCACATGATCGAGTACTCGGGCATGTCCTTCGCGATGTTCTTCCTGGCCGAGTACGCCAACATGATCCTGGTGTCGGCCCTGGCGGTGCTGATGTTCCTGGGCGGCTGGTCGGCGCCGATCTCCTGGTCGCTGCTGGGCATGGACACGCCGGCCTTCGTCCAGCAGACCATGGCCTTCTGGAACTGGTTCTGGCTGTTCGCCAAGACCTTCTTCGTCGTGACCTGCTTCCTGTGGGTGCGCGCGACCTTCCCGCGCTATCGCTATGACCAGATCATGCGTCTGGGCTGGAAGATCTTCATTCCGGTCACCCTGGTGTGGCTCGTCGTGGTGGGTCTGTGGATCCAGTCGCCGTTCAACATCTGGAAGTAATCCGAGGTATCTGCTGTGATCAAGGACCTAGTCAAGAGCTTCATGCTCACCGAGCTGCTGAAGGGCATGGCCCTGACGGGCCGGCATTTCCTCTCGAAGAACATCACGGTGCAGTTCCCGGAAGAGAAGACGCCGCTGTCTCCTCGCTTCCGCGGCCTGCACGCGCTGCGCCGGTATGAGAACGGCGAGGAGCGCTGCATCGCCTGCAAGCTGTGCGAGGCCGTGTGCCCCGCCATGGCGATCACGATCGAATCGGACGTCCGTGCCGACGGCTCGCGCCGCACCACGCGCTACGACATCGACCTGACCAAGTGCATCTTCTGCGGCTTCTGCGAAGAGAGCTGCCCGGTCGACTCGATCGTCGAGACCGACATCTTCGAATACCACGGCGAGAAGCGCGGCGACCTCTACTTCACCAAGGAGATGCTCCTGGCGGTGGGGGACCGGTACGAGCCGCAGATCGCAGCCAGCAAGGAGGCCGACGCCAAGTACCGCTGACCGGTCGAGCGGCTGCCCGGACCCTCGCGCGAGCGAGGGGAGGGCGCCGCGGCCGGCGGCCTGCTTGCAGGAAATCGCATGGATATCACTACCGCGCTGTTCTTCGTCTTCTCGGCCGTGCTGCTGGGCTCCGCGTTCCGTGTCATCACGGCCAAGAGCACCGTTCACTCGGCCCTGTTCCTGATCCTGTCGTTCTTCAGTGCCTCCTGCCTGTGGATGCTGCTGAAGGCCGAGTTCCTGGCTATCACGCTGGTGCTGGTCTACATCGGCGCCGTCATGGTGCTGTTCCTGTTCGTCGTGATGATGCTGGACTTCGAGTCCACCGCCGTGCGCGAGAGCATCTGGAAGCACCTGCCGGTGGCCAGCCTCGTCGGCGCGCTGATCGCGCTGGAGATCGCGGCCGTGCTGATGGGCGGCTTCCGCGGCGTCGAGAACGCGCCCGAGATCGCCGGCATGGCGCAGTTCGGCAACACCAAGCTGCTGGGCATCGAGATCTACACGAACTACCTGTTCCCGCTGCAGATCGCCGCCGTGCTGCTGCTGGTGGCGATCATCGCGGCGATCGCGCTGACGCTGCGCGGCCGCAAGGACTCGCGCCACCAGGACGCCTCGCAGCAGGTCAAGGTCAAGAAGGCCGACCGCCTGCGCATCGTGAAGGTCGCCCCCACCGTCGAAGCCCCGTCCGTGGCGGCGGCTGACAAGAACGAAGGAGCCGTGTGATGGGTGCGCTGAGCCTGAACCACTTCCTGATCCTGGGCGCGTTCCTGTTCGCGCTGTCGGTGATCGGCATCTTCCTGAACCGCAAGAACCTGATCGTGCTGCTGATGGCCATCGAGCTGATGCTGCTGGCGGTCAACATGAACTTCGTCGCGTTCTCGCACTACCTGGGCGACATGGCTGGCCAGGTGTTCGTGTTCTTCATCCTGACCGTGGCGGCCGCCGAGTCGGCGATCGGCCTGGCGATCCTGGTCGTGCTGTTCCGCAACCGCAGCAGCATCGACGTGGAAGAGCTGGACGCCCTCAAGGGCTGACGAGGGAAGCGAGAAAAACAATGTCTGCAACACTCTCCCAGAACCTGCTGCTGGCGGTGCCGCTGGCCCCGCTGGCGGGCGCCATCGTGGCGGGCCTGTTCGGCAAGCAGGTGGGCCGCCGCGGCGCCCACGTCGTCACCATCCTGGGCGTGCTGATCGCCTTCATCCTCTCGGCGATGACGCTGAGCGCGGTGCTCGACGGCGCGCGCTTCAACCAGACCGTCTACGAATGGATGGTGCTGGGCGGCCTGAAGATGGAAGTCGGCTTCATGATCGACGGCCTGTCCGCGATGATGATGTGCGTGGTGACCTTCGTCTCGCTGATGGTGCACATCTACACCATCGGCTACATGGAGGAAGACCCCGGCTACCAGCGCTTCTTCAGCTACATCTCGTTGTTCACCTTCAGCATGCTGATGCTGGTGATGTCCAACAACATGCTGCAGCTGTTCTTCGGCTGGGAAGCGGTGGGCCTGGTGTCCTACCTGCTGATCGGCTTCTGGTACACGAAGCCGACGGCCATCTTCGCCAACATGAAGGCCTTCCTGGTGAACCGGGTGGGCGACTTCGGCTTCATCCTGGGCATCGGCCTGCTGGTGGCCTACGGCGGTTCGCTGAACTACACCGAGACCTTCGCCAAGTCGGCCGAGCTGGCCAAGATCGGTTTTGCCAACCCCTTCGGCGGCGAGCCCTGGATGATGCTGAGCGTGGCCTGCATCTGCCTGTTCATCGGCGCGATGGGCAAGTCGGCGCAGTTCCCGCTGCACGTCTGGCTGCCGGACTCGATGGAAGGCCCGACCCCGATCTCGGCGCTGATCCACGCGGCGACGATGGTGACGGCCGGCATCTTCATGGTGTCCCGCTTCAGCCCGCTGTTCGAGCTGTCGGACACCGCGCTGAACTTCGTCATGATCATCGGCGCGATCACCGCGCTGTTCATGGGCTTCCTGGGCATCATCCAGAACGACATCAAGCGCGTGGTCGCGTACTCGACGCTGTCGCAGCTAGGCTACATGACGGTGGCGCTGGGCGCCTCGGCCTACTCGGTCGCCGTGTTCCACCTGATGACGCACGCGTTCTTCAAGGCGCTGCTTTTCCTGGGCGCGGGCTCGGTGATCATCGGCATGCACCATGACCAGGACATCCGCAACATGGGCGGCCTGCGCAAGTACATGCCCATCACCTGGATCACCTCGCTGCTGGGCTCGCTGGCGCTGATCGGCACGCCGTTCTTCTCGGGCTTCTACTCGAAGGACTCGATCATCGAGGCGGTCCATGCCTCCCACCTGCCGGGCGCGGGCTTCGCCTACTTCGCGGTGGTGGCCGGCGTCTTCGTGACGGCGTTCTACAGCTTCCGGATGTACTTCCTGGTCTTCCACGGCAAGGAGCACTTCCACCACAAGCCCTTCCCGGGCGAGCACGACCATCACGACGACCACGGTCACGGGCATGACCACACGCCGCACGAGTCGCCCTGGGTGGTGACGGTGCCGCTGATCCTGCTGGCGATCCCGTCGGTGGTGATCGGCTACCTGACGATCGGCCCGATGGTGCACGGCGAGTTCTTCAAGGACGCGATCGTCGTGAACCACGAGCTCCACCACGCGATGCACGAGCTGGGCGAGGAGTTCCACGGTGCCTTCGCGATGGCGCTGCACAGCCTGCAGACGCTGCCGCTGTGGCTGGCCGTGGCCGGCGTGGCGGTCTCCTACTGGTTCTACATGATCAGCCCGGCGATCCCGGCCGCGATCGCGCGCACCTTCCGCCCGATCGTGACGATCCTCGAGAACAAGTACTACATGGACTGGTTCAACGAGAACGTGCTGGCCCGCGCGGCCCGCGCCCTCGGCACCGGCCTGTGGAAGGCCGGCGACCAGGGCGTCATCGACGGCGTCCTGATCAACGGCTCCGCGCGCACGGTGGGCGGCATCGCCGGCCTGGTGCGCCTGATCCAGACCGGCCACCTGTACTGGTATGCGCTGGTCATGATCCTGGGTGTCGTGGGTCTGATGACCTGGCAGCTGTGGCCTTCCATGTGGCCCCAATTCAAGGCCCTGCTGGGTCTGTGACGCGGGCGGAGAATAAGAATGTTGCTGAGTCTCTCCATCTGGCTGCCCATCGTCTGCGGTGGCCTGCTGCTCGCGCTCGGACGCGACAACAACACCGGCGCGGTGCGCTGGATGGCGCTGGTCGCGTCGGTCGCCTCCTTCCTGGTGACGCTGCCGCTGATCACCGGCTTCGACACCTCGACGGCGGCGATGCAGTTCGTCGAGAACGCGTCCTGGATCGAGCGCTTCAACATCCACTACCACCTGGGCGTGGATGGCATCTCGATGTGGTTCGTGCCGCTGACGGCCTTCATCTCGATCATCGTGGTGATCGCGGCCTGGGAAGTGATCGAGACGCGGGTGCACCAGTACATGGGCGCCTTCCTGATCCTGTCGGGCCTGATGATCGGCGTGTTCTGCGCGCTCGACGGCATGCTGTTCTACGTGTTCTTCGAGGCCACGCTGATCCCGATGTACATCATCATCGGCGTCTGGGGCGGACCTCGGCGCGTGTACGCGGCCTTCAAGTTCTTCCTGTACACGCTGGCCGGCTCGCTGCTGATGCTGATCGCGCTGCTCTACCTGTACAGCCAGTCGGGCAGCTTCGAGATCCTGGACTGGCACAAGCTGCCGCTGCCGATGTCGGCGCAGTCGCTGCTGTTCTTCGCCTTCTTCGCGGCCTTCGCGGTGAAGGTGCCGATGTGGCCGGTGCACACGTGGTTGCCGGACGCCCACGTGGAGGCGCCGACCGGCGGCTCGGTGGTGCTGGCGGCCATCATGCTGAAGCTGGGCGCCTACGGCTTCCTGCGCTTCTCGCTGCCGATCGCGCCTGACGCGGCCCGTCACTACGACTGGTTCATCATCGGCCTGTCGCTGATCGCGGTGATCTACATCGGCCTGGTGGCCATGGTCCAGCGCGACATGAAGAAGCTGGTGGCCTATTCGTCGGTCGCCCACATGGGCTTCGTGACCCTGGGCTTCTTCATCTTCAACGAGCTGGGCATCTCCGGCGGCCTGGTGCAGATGATCTCGCACGGCTTCGTCTCGGGCGCGATGTTCCTGTGCATCGGCGTGCTCTACGACCGCGTGCATTCGCGTGAGATCGCCGACTACGGCGGCGTCGTCAACACGATGCCCAAGTTCGCGGCGCTGGCGGTGTTCTTCGGCATGGCCAACTGCGGCCTGCCGGCGACCGCGGGCTTCGTGGGCGAGTGGATGGTGATCCTGGGCTCGGTGCAGCACAACTTCTGGATCGGCCTGCTGGCGGCCACGGCGCTGATCTTCGGCGCGGCCTACACGCTGTGGATGATCAAGCGCGTCTACTTCGGCGCGGTGACCAACGACAACGTCCGCAACCTGACCGACATCAACGGCCGCGAGTTCCTGATGCTGGGCGTGCTGGCGATCGCGACGCTCTACATGGGCGTGTATCCGAAGCCGTTCACCGACGTGATGCACCCATCCGTCGACGCGCTGCTCAAGCACGTCGCGGTGTCCAAGCTCCAATAAGGGCCCAACACAATGAATGACATGAACTGGGTCGCGGTCTATCCCGAAATCCTGCTGCTGGTGCTGGCCTGCGTGGTCGCGCTGGTGGACCTGTTCGTCACCGACCCGCGCCGCACGCCGACCTACTGGCTGACGCAGCTGAGCCTGGCGGTGGTGGGCGCGATGCACTTCGCCGCGATGGGCAACGCGCCGGCCGAGGCGATGCAGGGCCTGCTGGTCGTCGATCCGCTGAGCCACCTGCTCAGCGGCGTGAGCGCGCTGGCGCTGATCATCACGCTGGTCTATGCGCGTCCCTACGCCGAGTCCCGCGAGATGCTCAAGGGCGAGCTGTTCACCCTGAGCCTGCTGGCGCTGCTGGGCGTGAACGTGATGGTGGCGTCCAACAACTTCCTGTCGATCTACCTCGGCCTGGAGCTGATGAGCCTGTCGCTGTACGCGCTGACCGCGCTGCGTCGCGACCACACCATCTCGACCGAAGCCGCGATGAAGTACTTCGTGCTGGGCGCGCTGGCCTCGGGCTTCCTGCTGTACGGCCTGTCGATGATGTACGGCGCCACCGGCTCGCTGTCGATCCCGCGCGTGTTCGAGGTGATCTCCAGCGGCACGGTCAACAAGGGCGTGCTGGTGCTGGGCGTGGTGTTCGTCGTCGCCGGCCTGGGCTTCAAGCTGGGCGCCGCGCCGTTCCACATGTGGGTGCCGGACGTCTACCAGGGCGCGCCGACCGCCGCGACGCTGCTGATCGGCGGCGCGCCCAAGCTGGCCGCGCTGGGCATCGCGCTGCGCCTGCTGGTGGAGGGCATGCTGCCGCTGGCCACGGACTGGCAGCAGATGCTGCTGGTGATGGCGGTGGCCTCGCTGGTGGTGGGCAACCTGGCCGCGATCGCGCAGAGCAACCTGAAGCGGATGCTGGCGTACTCGACGATCTCGCAGATGGGCTTCGTCGTGCTGGGCCTGGCCTCGGGCGTGGTGAACGGCCAGCCGGACAACCATGCGCTGAATGCCTACAGCTCGGCGATGTTCTACGCGATCACCTACGTGCTGACGACGCTGGGCAGCTTCGGCCTGATCATGCTGCTGGCGCGCCAGGGCTTCGAGTCCGAGCAGATCAGCGACCTGGCCGGCCTGTTCAAGCGCAGCCCCTGGTATGCGCTGGTGATGGCGATCTACATGTTCTCGCTGACCGGCATTCCGCCGACGGTGGGCTTCTACGGCAAGCTGGCCGTGCTGCAGGCGATGGTCACGACCGGCCAGTCGCTCTACCTGTGGCTGGCGGTGGTGGCGGTGGTGCTGTCGCTGATCGGCGCGTTCTACTACCTGCGTGTCGTGAAGGTCATGTTCTTCGATGAACCGACCGACCACGCCCCGCTGAACGCCCCGGCCGACGCGCGCCTGGTGATGTCGCTCAACGGCATCGCGGTGCTGGCCTTCGGCCTGCTGCCCGGCGGCCTGCTGGCGCTGTGCGGCCAGGCCGTGACCCGCGCGCTGGCGCACTGAGCGCGCGCTGAGCGGACCCGGGATGGAGCAGGGCGCTTCGGTGTGGGTGGTGCTGGTGGTCGCGCTGGTCGCGGCCAACCTGCCTTACCTCAGTTCGCGCATCCTGCTCGTCGGGCCGCGCCGCGATCCCAAGGCCGCCGGCTGGCGGCTGCTGGAACTCTTCCTGCTGGCGCTGACGACGCTGGCCGTCGGCTTCGGGCTGGAGGCTCGGCTTGGTCAGCGCGCGCCGCAGGGTTGGGAGTTCTACGCGGCGGCGCTGGCGCTGTTCGTGACGCTGGGCTTCCCGGGCTTCGTGTGGCGCTACCTGCGCCGCTCGCGGTCCAAGGTGCGAGAGTTCGATGACGAAGAAGCTGCCTGAGGCCCTTCGCCCCGATGCCGACGGCGTGGTCGGCATTCCCCCGGCGGCCGATGCCGATCCCCATCTGCGCGAGACCCCGCTGAGTTCCGACTGGATCCTGCGGGGCAACTTCCTTCATGCCAAGCGCGACCGCATCGCGCTGCCCAACGGCCGCGAAGCGACGCGCGAGTACATCCGCCATCCCGGCGCCGCCGTGATCGTGCCGCTGCTGGACGACGGCCGCGTGCTGCTCGAGCGCCAGTACCGCTACCCGATGGGCCGCGTGGTGCTGGAGTTCCCCGCCGGCAAGCTGGATCCGCTGGAACCCCCGCTGCGCTGCGCGATGCGCGAGCTGGTCGAGGAGACCGGCTACACCGCGCGCGAGTGGGCCTACGCCGGCGTGATGCACAACGCGATCGCCTATTCGGACGAGCGCATCGAGGTCTTCTTCGCGCGCGGGCTGGTCGCCGGCGAGCGCCGCTTGGACGACGAGGAGTTCCTCGACCTGCTGGCCGTGGGCGAGGACGAGCTGGACCGCATGGCCTTCGACGGCCGCGTCACCGACGCCAAGACCCTGACCTGCCTGCTGTGGCTGCAGCGCTGGCGCGCCGGCGCATGGCCTTTGGACTGGATGCCGGCGGCCGAGGCGGCGAGCCGCTAGCATCGGCCGATCATGCTGGTTCTGAATCTGGCCTGCGAGACAGGCCATTCCTTCGAAGGCTGGTTCGCGTCGGCCAACGACTTCGAATCGCAGCAGCAGCGCGGCCTGCTGAGCTGCCCGCTGTGCAACAGCGCCAAGGTGCGCAAGATGCCGAGCGCCCCGCGGCTGAACCTCTCCGCCGCCGAGCCCGCGCCGGCCCGGCCGCGCGCGCCGGCGGCGCCGTCCCCCGAGCCCACCGCACCGGCGCTGCCGCCTGGCGCGCCGTGATCGCCGCCGAACTGCAGAAGCAGGTGATCCAGGCGGTGCGCACGCTGATGGCCAACACCGAGGACGTCGGCGACCGCTTCGCCACCGAGGCCCGCCGCATCCATTACGGCGAGGCCCAGGAGCGCGGCATCCGCGGTCGCGCCACGCCCGACGAGGCGCGTGAACTGGCGGACGAAGGCATCGACATCGTCGCACTGCCGGTGCCCGACGCGCTGAAAGACCCTCTCCAGTAACGACCTGACGCCTCGTGGGATTGCGGGCGATGCCGGGGCCGGTGTCGAATCGCGCGGTCGCATCTGTTGAGGAATCAGGTTCATGAAGACTTTCCGATTGCTTGTCTGCGCCGCGGCGGCGACCGCGTCGTTCGCGTTCGCGCCGGTCGCGCCGTCGTATGCGGCCTCCGCCGCGCCGGTGGCCGCGCCCAACGGGATGGTGGTGACGGCGCAGCACCTGGCCACGCGCGTCGGCGTCGACGTGCTGAAGGACGGCGGCAATGCCGTCGATGCCGCGGTGGCGGTGGGATATGCGCTGGCGGTGGTGTACCCGGCCGCGGGCAACCTGGGCGGCGGCGGCTTCATGACCATCCAGCTCGCCGACGGTCGCAAGACCTTCCTGGACTTCCGCGAGAAGGCGCCGCTGGCCGCCACGGCCAACATGTACCTGGACAAGGACGGCAACGTCGTCAAGGGCCTGAGCACGCATGGCCACCTGGCGGTGGGCGTGCCGGGCACGGTGTCGGGGCTCGAGTACGCGCGCGAGAAGTACGGGACGATGAAGCGCCAGACGCTGATCGCGCCGGCGGTCGCGCTGGCGGACCGCGGCTTCGCGCTGGACCAGGGCGACGTCGACATGTTCCAGACGGCGACCAAGGACTTCGAGGCCGATCCCGCGTCCGCGGCGATCTTCCTGAACAAGGGCAAGGCCTTCCAGCCCGGCGACAAGCTGGTGCAGAAGGACCTGGCGAAGACGCTGCGCGAGGTCTCGGCCAAGGGCACCGACGGCTTCTACAAGGGCTGGGTGGCGAAGGCGCTGGTCGAGTCGAGCCAGGCCGGCAAGGGCATCCTGACGCAGGCCGACCTGGACCAGTACCGCACGCGCGAGCTGGCGCCGGTCGAGTGCGACTACCGCGGCTACCACGTGGTGTCGGCGCCGCCGCCGAGTTCGGGCGGCGTGATCATCTGCGAGATGCTCAACATCCTGGAGGGCTATCCGCTGCGGCAGCTGGGCTGGGGCTCGGCGCAGGGCGTGCATTACCAGATCGAGGCGATGCGGCATGCCTACGTCGACCGCAACAGCACCCTCGGCGATCCGGACTTCGTGAAGAACCCGCTGCAGCGGCTGCTGGACAAGGACTACGCGGCCAAGATCCGCGCCGCGATCGATCCGGCCAAGGCCGGGGTGTCGCAGGACCTCAAGCCGGGCGTGCCGCCGCATGAGGGCAGCAACACCACGCATTACTCCATCGCCGACAAGTGGGGCAACGCGGTGTCGGTGACCTACACGCTGAACGACTGGTTCGGCGCCAAGGTCACCGCCGCGAAGACCGGCGTGCTGCTCAACAACGAGATGGACGACTTCACCTCCAAGGTGGGCGTGCCCAACATGTACGGCCTGGTGCAGGGCGAAGCCAATGCGATCGCTCCGGGGAAGCGGCCGCTGTCCTCGATGAGCCCGACGATCGTGACCAAGGACGGCAAGCCGGTGATGGTGGTGGGCACACCGGGCGGCAGCCGCATCATCACGGCGGTGCTGCAGACGATGATCAACGCGATCGACTACGACATGAACGTCCAGGAGGCGGTGGACGCACCGCGCTTCCACCACCAGTGGATGCCGGACCTGACGAACGTGGAGCCCTACGCGCTGTCGCCGGACACGCGCCGGATCCTCGAGGGCATGGGCCACAAGCTGGGTGCGCCGCATCCAGCGAACCACCTGGCGGCGATCATCGTCGGCGCGCCTTCGCTGAACGGGAAGCCGGTGGGCAACAACCGGTTCTACGGCGCGAATGATCCGCGCCGCAATACGGGGCTGGCCGCCGGTTATTGAGCGCGGTTGTCGGGGCGGGCATCGAACCCGGGTATCGAGCCCGGGGATCGAATCCGGCTATTGAGCCGAGGCGGCGGAAGCCGCCGCGCTGCCGCGGCCGC
>NZ_VOSR01000201.1:0-5740 GCF_007997345.1 Mitsuaria sp. TWR114 | reverse complement strand
TCTTCCAGCCCGCCACCAGCGCCTGCGCGCGCTGCGCGAGCGCCGAGGCGCGGGTGCGGATCGCCAGCCTCGCAAGCCGCGAGTCGACGGTGCAATGGCAGCTCGACGCGCGCCGCAGCGAGCGCGACCGCGTGCAACTCGCCAGCGAGGCGCAGCGGTTGGAGAAGCTGTCGATGGAGGATCCGCTGACGGAGCTCGCCAATCGCCGCAGCTTCGAGGATCACGCGCGGGCGCAGCTCGCGGCCGGCGGCGTGGTGAGCCTGGCCTTGATCGACGTCGACCACTTCAAGCAGGTGAACGACCAGCACTCGCACCTGGTCGGGGACCAGGTGCTGAGCCAGATCGCGCGGCTGATGCGCCAGCATGTGCGGGAGCACGACGTCGCGGCGCGCCTGGCCGGTGACGAGTTCGTGCTGCTGCTGCGCGGCGCGACCGAGGAGGTCGCGCAGCAGGCCTGTCGCCGGCTGGACGAGGCGGTGCGCCGGCACGACTGGAACGCGGTGTCGGACGGCCTGCGCGTGAGCATCAGCATCGGGGCCGCGCAGCGGCAGGAGGGCGACACGCTGGAGACGCTGATGGCGCGCAGCGATGCCGCGATGTACGCCGCCAAGCGCGAGCGCCAGGGCGCCGGCGTGCGCCTCACCGACGAGAGCGAAGGCGAGGGCGACGCGCCGGATTGAATCGGCCGGAAGGACCGTGTTCATCGGGGCCGTCGGGCGACGGCGTCGGCGCAAATACACAAGAACCTGCGTGGCGGTTTCGCCGAAAACGCGCCGTGGGTGAAGGTCGACCGGTTCGATCGGTGCCAAGAATGGAAACCTCTTTCGCACCTTGCCTGCCAGGAGGTTTCATGACTGATGCCCATGCTGCCGGATCGTCGGGACGGATCGCCCCGATGGGAGATCCGAGGTTTCCTTCCATTCCGGGTCCGTTGACCGATGCCGGTCGACGACGACTCGACTACGTTCAATCGCTGATCGACTGCCGCTCCCGGAAGCGGGTCGTCGCGCCAGGGGAGGATGCCCGACCGTTCGACCTGCCCGAACGATTGATCGCGATCTACGCCCGCAATCCCGATGTCCTGAACTATCCGCCGCGTGCGGGTGAGCTGCAGGGTGCGCTGATGGAGATGCGCCATGGTTGCGGTGGTTGTTGACGCGAACGTCGCGCTGGGCTGGATCGAAGCGCTGGACCAAGGGCCGGACCTGCATGACTACGCCGCCAAGCTCGGCCGAGCGCTTGCTAACGATGAGGCCTATCTCATCGCGCCGTATGTGTTCCACGCCGAATGCGCTCACTCGCTGCTCAAGCGGAGTCGATCAGGGGGCTGGCCGCCGGGGACCGTCCAGGACTACGCGGCCATGATCGAGTCCTATCGCGTGGTCCTGCATCCCGAGATCACGCCCTTGCTCGAGCATGTGGACGCCGCGGTCAAGCGCCATGTGCAAGGCTTTGACCTGCTGTATCTGGACCTGGCGCTGGCCACGGGCGCGTCGATCGCGACCAAGGATCGGGGCTTGATTGCCGCGGCGGAGCGTGTCGGTGTGCGCGTGTTCTGAGCTGCGGGGCCCTCAGTGCCCCTGCTCTCTCGCCCGCCTGAGCAGCAGCTCCCGTTCCCGCGCATTGGCGGTCATCGCGGCGGCGCGCTCGAATTCCTCTTTCGCCTCGGCATTGCGTCCCAGCCTGGCGAGCAGGTCGGCACGCACGCTCGGCAGCCAGGGGTACTGCTTCAGCGCCGGCTCCTCCATCAGCTGGTCGACGATCTCCAGACCGACCGCCGGCCCGAAGGCCATCGACAGCGCCACCGCGCGATTCAGCTCCACCACCGGCGAAGGCTGCCGGATCGCCAGCACCTCGTAGAGGGCCGCGATGCGCGGCCAGTCGGTGTCCTCGGCGCGCCGTGCCCGCGCGTGGCAGGCCGCGATCGCCGCCTGCAGCGCGTACGGCCCCGGACCCTCGCCGGCACCCGCCTCGTCCCCGGGCTCGGCGGCCAGCCGCTCGGCGGTGGCCAGCGCCGCCAGCCCCCGCTCGATCGATCCCTGATCCCAGGTCGACCGGTCCTGCTCCAGCAGCAGCACCGGCTGCCCCTGCGCATCGACGCGCGCCGAGGCCCGCGAAGCCTGCAGTTCCATCAGCGCCAGCAGCCCGTGGACCTCGCCCTCGCGCGGCGCCAGCCGCACCAGCATCCGCGCCAGCCGCAGCGCCTCGTCGCACAGGTCCTGACGGATCCAGCGCTCGCCGCTGGTGGCGGCGTAGCCCTCGTTGAAGATCAGGTAGAGCACCTCCAGCACCGCCGCCAGGCGGCCGGTCAGGGCCTCGCCGCGCGGCAGCTCGAAGGGCACGTTCGCCTCGCCCAGCGTGCGCTTGGCGCGGACCAGCCGCTGCGCCACCGTCGGCTCCGACTGCAGGTAGGCGCGGGCGATCTCGCCGGTCGTCAGGCCGGCCACCATCTTCAGGGTCAGCGCCACCCGCGCCTCCAGCCCCAGCACCGGGTGGCAGGCGCAGAACATCAGCCGCAGCACGTCGTCGCCGATCTCCCGCGCGGCGCGCTCGTCGTCCAGGTCGTCGACGAAGTCCGGCACGATCATCGCCTCGCGCGCATCGAGTTCATGCCCCAGCTGCTCGAGCTTGTCGCCGCTGAGCTTCACATGGCGCAGCCGGTCCAGCGCCCGGTGCTTGGCGGTGGTCATCAGCCAGGCCGCCGGCTTGTCGGGCAGGCCCTGCCTCGGCCAGGTCTCCAGCGCGGCCACCAGCGCGTCCTGCGCCAGCTCCTCCGCCAGCGACACGTCGCGGGTCAGCCGTGACAGGGCACCGATGATCTTGGCGGACTCCTGCCGCCAGACGGTGGTGATCGCGCGATGGGTCTCGTCGGTCATGCGCGCGATCGTACGGCCTGGGCGGCGGGGATGCCGCTCCGCATGCCGCGCATGTCGCGCGTGCCGGGCATGCGACCGGGCGCCGGACCGCTGGCTTCGGCGGCGACGGCGATGTCGCCGCCCGGCGGCGCCCGCAGTGGCTCAGGCGCCGGGGAACTGCGTGATGTCCATGTACATCAGCTCCCAGATGTGCCCGTCCGGGTCGGCATAGGCCTGGGAGTACATGAAGCCCATGTCCTGCGGCTCGCGCGGCACGGTGCCGCCGGCGGCCCGGGCCTTGGCGATCAGCTCGTCCACCTGCGCCTTGCTCTCGCAGGACAGGCAGGTCAGCACTTCGGTCGTGGTGTGCGCGTCCGAGATCTTGCGCGGCGTGAAGGTCTGGAAGAACTCCTCGACCAGCAGCATCGCGTAGATGTCGTCCGAGATGACCATCGACAGCGCCTGCTCGTTGGAGAACTGCGGGTTGAATTCGTAACCCATCGCGCTGTAGAAGCGCTTGCTGCGCTCGACGTCCTTGACGGGCAGGTTCACGAAGATTTGTTTGTGGCGCATGGTGCTTGTCCTGAAGCGGGGTGAGGGGGTCGAGCCCGAGCGGGTGAAGAAGCGGTCGCATCGTGCCCTCCGGCGGGCGGCGCCCCGGTCCTTCCGGGGCGTCCACACTGGCACGACGGCCCAGGCCCGCCGGTTTCGACAGGTCTCGACGCGATCAGCGAGAAAAACCGGGACGAGCTGTCCCGGAGCGCCCTCAGGCCTTCGATTCCTCGTAGCAGGGCACCAGCGAGCGCACTTCCACCGTGCACCATTCGGCGGCCGGGCATTCGCGGGCGATCGCCAGCGCCTCCTCGCGGGTCTTCACGTTCAGCCAGAAGAAGCCGCCGACCATCTCCTTGGCCTCGGCGAAGGGGCCGTCGATCGTCGTCATGCGGCCGTCGCGCTTGGCGACGCGGGTCGAGCCGTTGACCGACTGCAGCGACTGCGCCGCCTGCAGCAGGCCTTGCGCCTGCAACTGGCCGGCGAAGGCGGTCATGCGCGCATAGGCCTCGCGGCCCTCTTCCGGCGTGCGCGCCTCGCGTTGGCCGACAGGTTCGTTGATCAGCAGGATGTAGCTCATGCGGGTCTCCGTGGGATGCGGGCGAAATGCCGGGGAGGCGGATCAGCGGGCTATTGGACACCATGGACCGGATGTCCAGCCGAAGGTCAGGGGCATCGGCGGCGCCGGGGCGGGCGTCCGCGCCACCGGCCGTCGATCCATCCAGCGGACTGTCGATCCGTCGTTTCCCCGGGCGGCCGGCGTTCGACCGCTTCCTACACTGCACCGCATGACTCCCGCCCCGTCCCGACCGCTCTGGCGCGATGCCCGTCGCCTGCGTGCCTCCTGGCATGCCTGGATCAGCAACGATGTCCAGCCGAGCGGCCCCGCCTGGATGCAATGGATCTGGACCCTGGTCTTCTGCGCCGCGCTCTCGGCCGGCTTCACCCTGCTGGGGTTCGTCATGAACTTCCGGGTGGTGGACTGGTTCGACCTGCGCCTCTGGGGATGGTGGTACGGGAAGAACCTGACGGTGTGCCTCACCATCGGCGTGGTCATCCAGGTGCTCTTCGCGATCCTGACGCCGCGCCTGGGCGGCCGCGCCCGCATCCGCCAATGGAGCGACTGGCGCCGCACGCTGTTCTTCTCCGGCGTGCCCATCCTCGGCACCGTGATCGGCTGGCTGCCCGGCATGTGGCTCGCGGGGCTCACCTCCTGGGTCCGGCTGGACTGGGCGCAGGGCGGCAAGGTCATCGGCATCACCTCGGTGCTGTCGCTGGGCATCACCTTCGTGCTGCATCACTGGTTCGCGTCGAAGAACCGGCAGCTCAAGGCCGAGCGCCGCGCCACCGAGGCCCAGCTGCGCCTGCTGCAGGGCCAGATCGAGCCGCATTTCCTGTTCAACACACTGGCGAACGTCCACTCGCTGATCGATTACGACGCGGCCAAGGCCAAGGACATGCTGGGCGCCTTCACGGCCTACCTGCGGGCCTCGCTCGGTGGCCTGCGGCGCGAGACCGGTCCGCTGGAGGACGAGCTCGCGCTGGCCGAGGCCTACCTGACGGTGCTGCGCACGCGCATGGAGGACCGGCTGCGCTTCGAGGTCCGTGCCACCCCTGAGGCCCGCGCGGTGATGCTGCCGCCGATGCTGCTGCAGCCGCTGGTGGAGAACGCGGTGCACCACGGCCTGGAGCCGAAGATCGACGGCGGGACGGTCCAGGTCGATGCGGCGCTGCGCGCCGGCTTCCTGGTTGTCGAGGTCCGGGACGACGGGGTGGGGCCGGGCGCGTCGCGCCGCGCGGGCAACGGCATCGCCCTGTCCAACCTGCGCGAGCGCTTGATGACGCATTACGGCGACCGTGCGTCGCTGGACCTGGTGGCCGCCGAGCCGGGATGCCTCGTCACGCTGCGCGTGCCGCTGGACGGCTGAACGTCGCCACCGCCACTGCCCTGCCGCCCTCATTCGCTGCGTCCTTCGCTCCCTTCCATTTGCCTCTCCGACCATGACCGCACCCACCGCCCTGATCGCCGACGACGAACCCCACCTGGCCCGCGCGCTCGCCGCGCAGCTGGCCGCCGTCTGGCCCGAGCTGAACGTCGTCCACGTCGCCCGCAACGGTTCGGAGGCGGCCGAGCGGATCGCCGCGCTGCGGCCGGACCTGGCCTTCCTCGACATCCAGATGCCGGGCCTGACCGGCCTGGAAGTCGCCGAGGGCATCGAGGGCGCGACCCGCGTCGTCTTCGTCACCGCCTATGACCAGTACGCGGTGCAGGCCTTCGAGCAGGAAGCGATCGACTACGTGCTCAAGCCGGTGGAGCCGGAGCGGCTGGGCCG
>NZ_VOSR01000200.1:0-8772 GCF_007997345.1 Mitsuaria sp. TWR114 | reverse complement strand
GCGGCGCTGCTCGGCGCCGGTGCCTCTTCGGCCCAGACCGCCATCGTCATCGGCGGCGGCCCGCGCATGGACAACGACGCCGTCTGGCAGCGCATCGTCGACGAGGCCGGCGGCCCCGGCCAGGCGCGCTTCGCCGTGCTCGCCACCGCCGCGGCCAATCCGGAACTCTCCGCCCGCCTGATCATCGACGCGCTCAAGCGCCACGGCGCGCAGGCCGAGCACATCCCGGTCGCGCCGCGGCTCGAGGGCGTCGACCTGCAGCGCAACCTCAACGACCCGGCCCTGATCGGCAAGGTCCGCGCGTCCAATGCCGTGTTCTTCTCCGGTGGCGCGCAGGGCTTCATCGTCGACACGCTGCAGCCCGGCGGCCGCCGCACCGAGATGCTCGACGCGATCTGGGAGGTCTACCGCCGTGGCGGCGTCGTGGCCGGCACCAGCGCCGGCGCGGCGATCATGAGCCGCGTGATGTTCCGCGACGCGCTCAACGTCATGGAGGTGATGCGCGGCACGCTGCGCGAGGGCCAGGAGATCGACCGCGGCCTGGGCTTTGTCGGCGACGAGCTCTTCGTCGACCAGCACTTCCTCAAGCGCGGTCGCATCGGCCGCATGCTGCCGCTGATGATGGCCAAGGGCTACCGCTTCGGGCTGGGCGTGGAGGAGAACAGCGCGGCCGTCGTGCGCGGCGACCGCATCGATGTCATCGGGGGACGCGGCGCGCTGCTGGTGGACCTGCGCGACGCGCGCAGTGATCCGACGCTGGGCATGTTCAACCTCCGCGGCGCGCGGCTCAGCTACCTCGACAACGGCGACCGCCACGACCTGCGCAGCGGCGTCACCAGCCCGGCAGCCCGCAAGACCGCCGCCGGCGCACCGGTGCCGATCCGCGCGTCGGCGCTGGGGCAGCCGATGCCGTCGCGCGGTCCGGTCGATACCTTCCAGCCGGACATCCTCGGCGACAACCGCATCGTGCAGGCGATGAGCGAGCTGCTGCAGTCGCCGGCCAACGAGGTGCGCGCGATGGCCGCGCGCATCCGGCCCGGCGCCACCGAGCCGCGCGACCGCACCGGCTTCGTCTTCCGGCTCTACCGCGGCGCGGACACGCAGGGCTGGATCGACGCTGACGGCAACGCGCACGACGTCACGCTGCTCGACGTCCGCCTGGACATCCGCCCGGTGCGCCTGCCCGATCCCAACGCGGCGGCGCCGGCCTCGACGCTGCCCGGCGCGACGCTGGTCGCGCCCGCGGGCCTGCGCTAGCGCGGCGGCGACCGCGATCGCGGCGGCCGGTCAGGTGCCCAGCGCCTGCGCGATGAAGTGCTTGGGCACCTTGGGCTTGGGCACGCGCACGCTGAACCAGCGCCGCACGTCCTGCTCCAGCCCGAGGCCGTGCATGAAGTTGTAGAGCGCCTTCTTCAGCGCGTCGCCCATCGCGTCGTGGTCGGTGCCGGTGGGATCGACGAAGCCGACGTCGTTCTTCGCGAACGGGGAGGGCGGCAGCGGCAGCAGCCGCACGCCGAATGCGGCCGGGTCCTGGCCCACCGGCGAATGCACGGTGCAGGCGAAGCGGTGGAAGAAGCCGCTCTGGATGCAGCCGTTCTCGAAGAGCTGGCGCACGTACTCGAGCGCATCGACGGTGTCCTGCACCGTCTGCGTCGGGAAGCCATACATCAAGTAGGCATGCACGAGGATGCCGGACTCGGTGAAGGCGCGCGTCACCCGCGCCACCTGCTCGACCGACACGCCCTTCTGCATCAGCTGCAGCAGCCGGTCCGAGGCCACCTCCAGCCCGCCGCTGATCGCGATGCAGCCGCTGTCGGCCAGCAATTGGCAGAGCTCGGGGGTGAAGGTCTTCTCGAAGCGCACGTTGCCCCACCAGCTGATGGACACCTGGCGCGCGATGAGCTCCTGCGCCAGCGCCTTGAGCACCTTGGGCGGCGCGGCCTCGTCGACGAAGTGGAAGCCGGTCTGGCCGGTCTCCGCCACGATCGCCTCGATGCGGTCCACCAGCGTCTTGGCCGAGGCCGCCTCGTAGCGGGAGATGTAGTCCAGCGTGATGTCGCAGAAGCTGCACTTCTTCCAGTAGCAGCCATGCGCGATGGTCAGCTTGTTCCACCGGCCGTCGCTCCACAGCCGGTTCATCGGGTTGAGCATGTCCAGCAGCGACAGGTAGTCGTGCAGCGGCAACCCGTCCCAGGTCGGGGTGCCCACGTCCTCGAAGGGCACGTCGGGCTCGACGAAGTTGATGTAGCGGACCTGGCCCGCCAACTCGCCGCCGTCCTCGCGCACGAAGCAGCGCACCAGGCGCTGCTGGCTGCGCCGGCCGGCGATGTGCTCGAGCAGCGCCAGCAGCGGGCGCTCGCCGGCGTCCAGCGTCACGAAGTCGACGTAGTCGAAGAGCCGCGGCTCGGCGAGCTCGCGCAGCTCGGTGTTGACGAAGCCGCCGCCGAGCAGGATCTTGATGCCCGGCCGCTCGCGCCGGATCGTCTGGCCGATGCGCAGCGCCGCGTAGACCGCGCCGGGGAAGGGCACCGAGAGCAGCACCACGTCGGGCCGCTCGGCATCGATGGCGGCCAGCGTCAGCTCGCGCAGCAGCTCGTCGACGAGGTTGGGCGGGGCGTCCAGCGCCTCGCGCAGCGGGTCGAAGGTCGGCTGGCTGGTCGCCAGCTGCTCGGCGTAGCGGACGAACTCGAAGCGCGGATCGACCGATTCGCGCAGCACGTCGGCCAGGTCGTTCAGGTAGAGCGTGGCCAGGTGCCGCGCGCGGTCCTGCAGGCCCAGCGCGCCGAAGGCCCAGGCGAGCGGATCCTCGCCCTCCTCGGACACGTAGACGTCCAGGGTCTGGAAGCGGCTGCCCTCGGGCAGGAAGGTGCGCGTGTTGATGCGGTGCGCCAGCGTCGGATCGCGGCCCTGCAGGAAGGCGATCACCGGCGTGATCGTGGCCAGGTAGCGGTCGAAGTCCTCGTCGAAGTGGCGCGAGGCGATGCCGCGGTCGGGCAGCGGGATCGCCTGCACCGCGGCGCGCACGCGCCGCAGGCCGTCGCGCGAGAAGAGCTTGAGCACCAGCGCCAGCGCCAGGTCGCGCTGCGCCGCGGGAATGCCGCGCGAACGCAGGAAGCCCGTCAGGTACGCGGTGGACGGGTAGGGCGTGTTGAGCTGCGTCATCGGCGGGATGAGCGACAGCACGCGGAGGGCGGGCGCGGCGGCGGACATGGACAGCACTGTAGAAGCAAAAAAACAAACCCGGCATGGGCCGGGTTTGTTCGGGATCGCCGGAGGGCTCCGGCGATCGGCGCATGCCAGAAGTGGATTACTTCTTGGCGGCCTTCTTGGCGGGCTTGGCGGCCGGCTTGGCGGCAGCCTTGCGAGCGGCGGCCTTCGGGTCCACGGCGGCCTTGAAGCCGGCGCCCGGGGTGAACTTCGGCAGCTTGGCGGCGGCGATCTTGATCTTGTCGCCGGTGCTGGGGTTCACGCCGGTGCGCGCGGCGCGGGCGTGTTGCTTGAAGGAGCCGAAGCCGGGGATGGAGACGGCGCCGCCCTTCTTCACCGTGGTGACCACGGCGTCCAGCAGCGTTTCCAGGATGCGGCCGGCTTCGGCCTTGGTCAGTTCGTGCTTGGAAGCCAGGTGTTCGATCAGTTCGGTCTTGTTCATTCGTTGACTCTGCAAGTTAAGGCCCGGCACGAGCCGGACGGCGCGTATTGTGCGCGAGAAATCCGGCCCGCATCCCCGGGTTGCCCCGCAAATCACCGATGAAATCGCACATCCGGGGTCACGTCTTGCGCGATGGTCCTGTCCATCGGCCTTCCCGGCGCCAGGGCTGGCCCGGGAATTTGTCACAGCACGCTTCAGGACACGAGCAGCCGGTGCACCAGGTCGGGCGTGCTGGCCGCGCCGTACTTCTTCATCAGCCGCGCGCGGTAGACGTCGACGGTGCGCGGGCTCACGCCCAGCCGCTTGCCGATCAGCTTGCTGGTCAGGCCCTCGATCAGCAGCGCGGCGATCTCGCGCTCGCGCGCGGTCAGGTCGGCCTTGAGCTGGCGCGTGGCCGACAGGTCCTCGAAGCTCCAGATGCCGCTGGCATGCGGCCGCGCCGGGTCGAGCGCGCGGCCCGACACATGGCACCAGAACAGCTCGCCCGCGCGCGGGCCGCCGACGCGCTTCATCACGCGCTCGTCGGCGTAGTAGCCGGAGGCATCGAGGCTGGCGACGATGCGCTCGCCGGTGCGCTCGAACTCGACCGGGCTCGGATACAGCAGCGCGAAGCTGTGCTCGATCAACTGCTCGCGCTGCGCGCCGAAGATCTCCAGCACCAGGCGGTTGCAGTCCTTGATCAGGCGGTTCTCGGACAGGACCAGCCCGATCGGGGCCTGGTCGAAGGCGGTGCGGTAGTCGAGGCTCATGGGGACGGTCGGTCCGCGCGTCACAGCAGCGCGTAGGTCGTGGTGGACTGCACCGCGAGCCGGCCCTGCTCGTCGAGCAGGTCGATCTGCCCGAACGCCAGGTTCCTGCCGCGGCGCAGCAGGCGGGCCTCGACGGTGCAGCGCGCGCCGGAGATCGGGCGGATGAAGGTCGATTGCAGCTGCACCGTGGTCATCGGGCGGAACTCGCCGAGCTCGCGCATCATCAGCAGCACCATGGCCGTGTCGGCCGCGGCCATCGAGGCCTGGCCGCACATCACGCCGCCCACATGCACCAGATCGGGCGCCACCGGCATCGTCAGGCGCAGCAGGCCGTCCTCCGCATGGACCGGCTCCAGGCCGAGCGCGACGATCCAGGGGGCGAAGATCTTGGGGATCTGCACACGCAGTTCGTCCAGGGGCAGGGTCATCGGGCTTCCTTCGAGGGGCGGTGGCGGGGATGATGCTTAATCAATTCTACGTAGCGATACCTAATGTCTTACGTAGCAGAATCGTCGGCTGGTTCTGAACCCCGTGGATCGCACGGCAAGCAGGAGACATCGGATGAACAAGCTTTTCCCCAGTGCCGATGCGGCATTGGACGGCATCGTGAAGGACGGCCAGTTGCTGGCGGTCGGCGGCTTCGGCCTGTGCGGCATTCCCGAGGCACTGATCGCCGCGCTGCGCGACAGCGGCGTCAAGGGCTTGACCGTCATCAGCAACAACGCGGGCGTGGACGGCTTCGGCCTGGGCCAGCTGCTGCAGACGCGGCAGATCAGCAAGATGATCTCCAGCTACGTCGGCGAGAACAAGGAATTCGAGCGCCAGTACCTGGCGGGCGAACTGCAGCTGGAATTCACGCCGCAGGGCACGCTGGCCGAGAAGCTGCGCGCCGGCGGCGCCGGCATCCCGGCCTTCTTCACCCGCACCGGCGTGGGCACGATGGTCGCGGAGGGCAAGGAGATCCGCGAATTCGACGGCCATCAGTACGTGATGGAGCGGGCGCTCAATCCGGATGTGGCGCTGGTCAAGGCGCACATCGCCGACAAGAGCGGCAACCTGGTGTTCCGCCGCACCGCGCGCAACTTCAATCCGGCCTGCGCGATGGCGGGCAAGGTCACGGTGGTGGAGGTGGAGCAGATCGTCGAGGTCGGCGAGCTCGATCCCGACAGCATTCACCTGCCCGGGATCTATGTGCACCGCATCGTGCACAACCCGAATCCCGAGAAGCGCATCGAGAAGCGCACCACCCGACCCGCCGCCTGAGGAGACCGACATGCCCTGGACCCAAGACCAGATGGCGGCACGCGCCGCGCAGGAGCTGGAAGACGGCTTCTATGTGAATCTCGGCATCGGCATTCCGACGCTGGTCGCGAATTTCGTGCCGGCCGACAAGGAAGTGTGGCTGCAGAGCGAGAACGGCATGCTCGGCATCGGCCCGTTCCCGACGGATGACGAGGTCGACGCCGACCTGATCAACGCCGGCAAGCAGACGGTGACGACGATTCCCGGCTCGTCGATCTTCGGCAGCCACGACAGCTTCGCGATGATCCGCGGCGGCAAGATCAACCTGAGCATCCTGGGCGCGATGCAGGTCAGCGAGCACGGCGACCTGGCCAACTGGATGATCCCCGGCAAGATGGTGAAGGGGATGGGCGGCGCGATGGACCTGGTGGCGGGCGTGCCGCGCGTGATCGTGCTGATGGAGCACGTGGCCCGCAAGAAGGACGGCACCGAGGACCTGAAGATCATCCCGAAGTGCACCCTGCCGCTGACCGGCGTGGGCGTGGTGAACCGCATCATCACGGACCTGGCGGTCATGGACGTCACGCCCCAGGGCCTGAAGCTGGTGGAGCTGGCGCCCGAGGTCACGCGGGACTTCGTGCAGAGCAAGACCGGCGTGACGCTGCTGTAAGTCGCTCATCAGCCCCGCGGCGGCTGATCTCGCGGCGGCTGATCCAAGGTTTGCTGGTCGAGCGCTTCGAGCTCGCTCACTGCCAGCTCGGCCAGCACGCGTTCGCCATTGGTGGCGGTGCTCGCGGTGGCCTGCGCGATGAAGGCCGGCCCGGCGGTGTAGCCGGTGGTGTTGATCTCGTAGGTGTAGTAGCCGGAGACCTTCCAGCTGGCCGGCTCGTTGAGCAGCCGCGCGATCTCCGCTTCCAGCCGCGCGGCCCGCGCGTCGACGGGCGCGTCGCCGCCCGCATGTCCCCCCGCATGCCCCTCCGCATCGGCACCGCCCTCCAGGGCCGGGCCTTGCTCGCCGCGCGACACCGCCGCGCATCGCCGGATCATCTCGATCTCATCGCGCTGGAGGTTGATCGTCTCCACCACCTCGGGCCGCAGCTTGAGGCTTTCCCCGAACGACTGATTGCCGCGCACCGCGGCCTGGTTCACTTCCGAGACGAAATCCTGCAGCCGCTGCTTGCTCTGCGGCGTCTTCGCGATGTCGTTGGCGCGCGCGCCGAGGTACTCGTTGAAGGAGGCGGGATCCACGAACTCGACCAGCCGCCGGATGTAGCCCGGATGCAGGTCGCCGTGTTCATCGACCATGCGCAGCGTCACGCTCGCGCCCTTCGGAACGAGCGCGGCCGAGACGCCGACCAGCGGCACGCTGGGCAGGCTGACCGATTCCGGCTGGCCCGGATGCCGGGCGAAGTGGCCCGGGCTGGCCGAGGCCGACACCAGCGCCGCATTGACATTGAGCGCCGACGACTGCGCCCGCGAGCGCTCCACGCCGCGGAGCCATCCGTTGGCGTCGATGCGTTCGTTCTTGCCGGCCAGCAGGTGATCGCGGCTGGCGCTCAGCGACGGGCCGAAGTTCCATCCCGCCAGTGACAGGCGCGCCATCGCGTTCGCGACCTTGGACACCGTGTGGCTGCTGCGCCGCTGGTCGCGCCAGTTCACCGAGATGTCCCGCTCGCGGAAGAAGCGCTCGCTGAAGTCCTGCCAGAGCTGCTCCGGCGCGGCGCCGCGCGCACCCTCGGCGCGCTCGCTCTGCGCGAAGAGGAAGCCCAGCACTTCGTTGGCCTTGCCGCGCCACGAGTCGGTGGGCTTGTTGGCCTCGTCGCGCTCGACGCGGGTGCGGATGATCACGCCGCTCGGCCCGCTCGTGTCGTGCGAGTACCCGTAGCCGACACCGCCGCCCAGCGAGGCGTGGAAGGTCGATTCGCCGGCGCCCAGCGCGATGCCGCCGAACACGCCCAGGCTCAGGCCCTTCGAGGACCGCTGGTCGATGCCCATGAAGACCTCGCCGCCGTAGGACGAGGAGCCGATCTCGAGGAACGCGTGCCGGCCGCGCAGCGCCTTGAAGCCCGGTCCCACCGAGAGGCCGATCATGGCCTTGAAGTCCTGCATGTTCAGCGACTGGTTGGCGTTCAGGCCGTAGGTCGCGCCATCGAAGTAGCGGACGTTGTTGCCTAGCGGCGTGGTGTCGATGACTTCGGCCAGCGCCGCCTGGATGTCGCCGCGAGCGGGCCCCGCCGGGCGGATGGGGCGGCCGGCGTCGAGGTCCCGCACCCGGGCCAGGAGCGCTTCGGCGCTGGCGCCGGGCGTGTCGCCGGTTCCGGGAGCCCCGACCGGCGGCGCCTCCTGGAGCCAGCGGGCGAGCGTCTTCAGGTTCAGCCGCTTCAGCTCGGCCAGGGCCGGATGGTGCTTCACGCTGGCGGGATCGAGCCCCAGCCCCGGGGCGAGCACGGCCGCGGCGGTCGCGATCGTTGCGCGGTCCTGGCTCGAGGGCTTCCATTCGACCGCGGCTCCCGCTTGCCCGGCGACATGGCGCCAGCGCGCCAGGCACTGCTGGCGCAGCAGCAGTTCCCCGCGCCGCGCGCTCGGCAGCACGCGCCAGCTCGACAAGGCGCCGAGACGGGCCGAAGCGGCACCGAGCGCCTCGCCGAGCGTCTGTTGAAGCCGCTGGGCTTCGGTGGACGCCAGCCCCAGGTTGGTCCCGCCCGCGGCGAAGGCGGTGGCGTTCAGCGGCGACTTCTTCATGCCCACCAGGCGGCGGGGATCGAAGGCGGCGCGCGGCTGGGTCGCCCGGCGCTCGGCGCGGCGGATCCAGGTGGTGAACTTGGCCATGCGCGCCTGCGTGCGGGCCAGCGGCGTGCCGGGACCGCGGTCGCGGTAGCCGCTGCGCCAGGCGACGTAGGCCGACACCTGGGCGGGGTCGTCGATCTGGGCCGCCGTGGCCATCGGATCGGCGTAGAGCTTGGCCGCGCACAGCAACGTGTCGATGGCGTGCGTCCGCCGCGTCGGGGCCCCGGCGGCAGCGGTGCCGGCCGACTCGATGTGCGCGGCGGCCTGCAGGAAGGTCCGCAGGCTCTCGCGCTTCATCTCGCCGGCTTCGCCGCGGGCGCGCAGGCTCGCGTCCGCGCTCAGGCG
>NZ_VOSR01000020.1:0-3813 GCF_007997345.1 Mitsuaria sp. TWR114 | reverse complement strand
CGATGCGCATCTGGCTGGACCCGGCCAAGATGCAGTCCTACAACCTCAGCCCGGCCGAGGTCAGCGCCGCCGTCTCCGCGCAGAACGCGCTGGTGCCGGCCGGCGTGCTGGGCGACCGCCCGAACACGAGCAGCCAGACGATGTCGGCCACCATCGTGGTCAAGGGCCAGCTCGAGGACAAGGCGCAGTTCGAGAAGATCGTCCTGCGCGCCAACACCGACGGCTCCAAGGTGCTGCTCAAGGACGTCGCCCGCATCGAGCTGGGCGGCCAGAGCTACGCCACCTACACCCGCCTGAACGGCCAGCCCTCCACCGGCATCGGCGTGCAGCTCTCGCCCACCGGCAACGCGCTGGGCACCGCCACCGCGATCAAGCAGCGGATGGAGGAGCTGAAGAAGTACTTCCCCGCGGGCGTCGTCTACACCGTCCCGTACGACTCGTCGAAGTTCGTGAAGATCTCGATCTCGCAGGTCGTCGAGACGCTGGTGGAAGCCATCATCCTGGTCTTCCTGGTGATGTACCTGTTCCTGCAGGACTGGCGCTACACGCTGATCCCGACGCTGGTGGTGCCGGTGGCGCTGCTGGGCACCTTCGGCGTGATGCTGGCGCTGGGCTTCTCGATCAACGTGCTGACGCTGTTCGGCATGGTGCTGGCGATCGGCATCCTGGTCGACGACGCGATCGTCGTCGTCGAGAACGTCGAACGCATCATGAGCGAGGAGGGCCTGAGCCCGCGCGAGGCGACCAAGAAGGCGATGGGCCAGATCTCCGGCGCCATCATCGGCATCACCACGGTGCTGATCGCGGTGTTCGTGCCGATGGCGTTCTTCGCCGGCTCGGTGGGCAACATCTACCGCCAGTTCTCGCTGGCGATGGTGGCCTCGATGGCGCTGTCGGCGCTGATGGCGCTGTCGCTGACGCCGGCGCTGTGCGCGACGCTGCTCAAGCCGGTCGAGGCGGGTCACCACCACGAGAAGCGCGGCTTCTTCGGCTGGTTCAACCGCGGCTTCTCGCGCACCGCCAAGGGCTACGAAGGCTGGGTGGCCCGGCTGCTCAAGCGCAGCGGCACGATGATGGTGGCCTTCGCCGCGGTCGTCGCGGTGGTGGGCTGGCTGTACCTCCGCATGCCCACCTCCTTCCTGCCGAACGAGGACCAGGGCTACCTGATCGTCAACGTGCAGCTGCCGCCGGGCGCGACCTCCAACCGGACCGAGGCCGCCGTCGCCGCCGTCGAGAACTTCCTGCACAAGCAGCCGGAAGTGGCCGACACCATCGGCGTGATCGGCTTCTCCTTCTCCGGCCAGGGCCAGAACGCCGCGCTGGTGTTCGTGCCGCTCAAGCCCTGGGAGGAGCGCAAGGGCAAGGACCACAGCGCGCAGGCGCTGGCCGGCCGCGTGATGGGCGCGATGATGGTGGGCGTGCGCGACGCGTTCATCTTCCCGCTCTCGCCGCCCCCGATCCCGGAACTGGGCACCGCCACCGGCTTCGCGCTGCGCCTGCAGGACCGCGGCGGCCTCGGCCACGAGGCCCTGCTCAACGCGCGCAACCAGCTGATGGGCATGGCGCAGAAGAGCAAGATCATCACCGGCATGCGGCCCGACGGACTGGAGGACGCGCCGCAGCTGCAGGTCGACATCGACCGCGACAAGGCGCAGGCGCTGGGCGTCGGTTACGACACGATCGCGCGCACGCTGGGCATCCAGCTGGGCTCGACCTATGTCAACGACTTCCCCAGCACCGGCCGCATGCAGCGCGTGGTGGTGCAGGCCGACGCGCCCAAGCGCATGACGCCGGAGGACGTGCTGGCCATCAACGTGACCAACGCGCAGGGCGCCAACGTGCCGCTGTCGGCCTTCGCCTCCAGCCGCTGGATCACCGGCCAGATGCAGGCCACCCGCTACAACGGCTATCCGGCGATGCGCCTGGCCGGCGACGCGGCGGCCGGCGCCTCGACGGGCCAGGCGATGAAGGAACTCGAGTCGATGATCCGCCAGCTCCCGCCGGGCATCGGCTACGAGTGGACCGGCCTGTCGCGCGAGGAGCAGCTCTCCGGCTCGCAGGCCGGCATCCTGCTGGCGTTCTCGCTGCTGGCGGTGTTCCTGTGCCTGGCCGCGCTCTACGAGAGCTGGTCCATCCCGCTGTCGGTGATGCTGGTGGTGCCGCTGGGCCTGCTGGGCGCGCTGCTCGGCGCGACGCTGCGCGGCATGCCCAACGACGTGTACTTCAAGGTCGGCCTGATCACCATCATCGGCCTGTCGGCGAAGAACGCGATCCTGATCATCGAGTTCGCCAAGGACCTGCAGGCGCAGGGCAAGGGGCTGGTGGAGTCGGTGCTGGAGGCGGCGCACCTGCGCTTCCGCCCGATCATCATGACCTCGATGGCCTTCATCCTGGGCGTGACGCCGCTGTTCTTCGCCTCGGGCGCGGGCTCGGCGAGCCAGCGGGCGATCGGCACCGGCGTGCTCTCGGGCATGGTGACCGCGACGGTGCTGGCGGTGGTGTTCGTGCCGGTGTTCTTCCTGGTGGTGCGCCGCTTCTTCAAGGGCAGCGAGCGCCAGCAGAAGCTGTACTCGCATGAGCTCGACGGTCCCGACGCGACCCGGGCCGCCCACGCCGCGAAGAACGCGGACGGAGTCTGACGATGATGAAAAGAAAACTCTCAGTGATGGCCGCGGCCGCCGCCACGGTGGCGCTGCTGGCGGGCTGCGTGAACCTCGCGCCCGAGCACCAGCGCCCCGAGGCACCGGTTGCGCCCCAATGGCCGCAGGGCCCGGGCGCCGAGACGGCCGACGCCAAGGTCGCCACCGAGCTGCAATGGCAGCAGTTCTTCCGCGACGAGCGGCTCAAGCAGCTGATCGACCTCGCGCTGAAGAACAACCGCGACCTGCGCGTGGCGCTGCTGAATGTCGACGTGGCGCGGGCGCAGGCCAACGTCACCGCGGCCAACCGCTGGCCCACGGTCAACCTCGGACTGTCGGCGCAGCGCGGTCCGCAGACCACGTCCAGCGGCGACAGCCAGATCGTCAGCGTCTACCAGGCGGGGCTGCAGGTCACCTCCTACGAGCTCGACCTGTTCAGCCGCGTCAAGAACCAGAGCGCCGCGGCCTTCGCCCAGTACCTGGCGACGGACGAGGCGGCGCGCTCGGCGCGGATCAGCCTGGTCGCGGGCGTGGCCCAGGCCTACCTGGCGGTGCAGGCCGACGAGGAACTGCTGGCGCTCACGCGCCAGACGCTGGCCACGCGCGAGGACAGCCTCAAGCTGATGCAGCTGAAGTTCGACAACGGCGCCGCGTCCAACCTGGACCTGAGCACTGCCAAGTCGTCCTATGAATCGGCGCGGGCCACCCTGGCCCAGGCCGAGCGCACGCGCCAGCAGGACCTGAACGCGCTGACGCTGCTGGTGGGGCAGACCCTGCCGGACGCGCTGCCGCAAGCGCGCCCGCTGAGCGACCAGACCATGGGCGCGCTGCTGGCGGGCGCCCTCGCAGTGCTGGTGGCGGCCCGACGTGCGCCGGCCGAGCAGCAGCTGGTGGGCGGCCGAGGCCAACATCGGCGTCGCCCGCGCGGCCTACTTCCCGAGCATCACGCTCACCAGCAGCGTGGGCACGGCCAGCAGCGCGCTGAAGGACCTGTTCAGCCAGAGCGCGTGGAGCATCGCGGGCTCGGCGCTGATGCCGATCTTCGACGCGGGACGGGTGAAGAACAACGCGCGGCGGCCAGGGCCAATCGCGAGATCGCGGTCGCCCAGTACGAGAAGACCGTGCAGACGGCCTTCAAGGAAGTGGCGGACGCGCTGGCGGGCCGCGCGCGCTG
>NZ_VOSR01000002.1:0-3401 GCF_007997345.1 Mitsuaria sp. TWR114 | reverse complement strand
CGGCCAGCGCCGGCACGCGCAGTCCCGACCTGGATGGCCTGTTCAAGAGCGGCAGCGGCGTGTGGAGCCTGGTCCCGCAGATCGACCTGCCGCTGTTCGACGGCGGCGCCCGGCGCGCTCAAGTCGAGGTCAGCGAAGCCAGTCGGCGCGAGGCGCTGGCGAACTACGAGTCGGCGCTGCAGTCCGCGTTCCGCGAGGTCGCGGACGCGCTCGCGGTGCGCGATCAACTGGCCGAGCGGCTCGATGCGCAGCAGGCGCAGGTCGACGCGGCGGCGCAGTCGCTGCGCCTGGCGGAGCGCAGCTACCGGCTCGGCGGCAGCAGCCAGCTGGAGCTGCTGGACGCGCAGCGGCAGTTGACCACCGCCCAGCGCGTGCTGGTCACGCTGCGCCAGACCGAGCAGGTCAATCGCGTCGCGCTGCTGCGCGCGCTCGGCGGCCGGTGGACGCCGTGATGAGGTGACGCGGTGGTGATGCGGTGGTGACGCGGGCCCGGTCGTGTCGATCACGACCGAGGCTTTTCCCTCATGGATCGACCCGGTGCCGCGCCGGAGCGAACTGGCCAAGAATGCGGGGACACGAACCACACCATTCTTGTTTCAGGGAGCGAGGGATGAATCGAATTCGCGCAGGGCGGCTGACCGCCTGGGCGAGCCTGTGCGCGCTGGCCGCGCTGGGCCTGATGGGAACAGCGGCGCGGGGTGCGTCCGCAGGGCAGGCCACGACGGCCGCCTCACCACCGCCGATCGCCGACTTCTTCCGCGACCCGCAGGTGCGTCGCCCCAAGCTGTCGCCGGATGGCCGCGCGGTCGCGATGATCGTCAGCAACTCGGAGAGCGAGCGCAGCGCGCTCGCGGTGATCGAGCCGGACCAGGGCAACCGCATCACGGTGGTGGCCAGCTTCACCGACTCCGACATCGCCTTCTTCGACTGGGTGGGCAGCGACCGGCTGGTCTACACCTCCGGCAAGGACGAGGCCGGCAGGCGGCGCGACGGGAACAGCGCCGGCCTGTGGACCGTCAAGCGCGACGGCAGCGAGCGCCGGCAGTTGATCCTGACGCGCTACGCGCAGGAGAGCCGGCTCGAGTCGCGGATCATCACGCGCGCGCTGCCCTTCGAATGGTTCCTCTATGACGTGCCCGATGACGACAGCGGTGAGGTCATCGTCGGCTACGGCCGTTACGACGCGCGCTGGGACCTGAAGTCGGTCCAGCTGGCCCGCCTGAACATCGAGACGCAGCAGCGCCGGACGCTGGAGGCCAAATCGCCGCCCAACGTGGTCCGCTGGGAGCTCGACCCCGGCGGCGAGCCCTGGGCGCTGCAGACCCATGACGAGGACCGCGAGGCGCTGTACTTCAAGACGGCCGAGGGCGCCTGGACGCTGGCGCAGTCCGGCGACTGGGTCAACTCGCCCACGGCGGAGCCGCTGGCCTCCGACGGCCGCGGCCTGCGCCTGGTGATCGCCGGCACGCCGGCGGGCACGCAGGCGCTGTACCGCATCGATTCCAAGACGCTGAAGCAGGAGGACGAGCCGCTGGTC
Source organism: Mitsuaria sp. TWR114 (assembly GCF_007997345.1). Lineage (NCBI taxonomy): Bacteria > Pseudomonadati > Pseudomonadota > Betaproteobacteria > Burkholderiales > Sphaerotilaceae > Roseateles > Mitsuaria sp. TWR114. The sequence goes on along the minus strand of NZ_VOSR01000002.1, from coordinate 1,864 downwards.
TCGGTGCAGGGCTACGACTTCCAGGGCGAGGCGGTCTTCGACGCCGAGAGCCGGCGCCTGCTGGGCCTGCACTATGAAAACGACGCGCCGTCGACGCACTGGTTCGACCCGACGCTCAAGCGCATGCAGGCCGAGGTCGACGGCGCGTTGCCGGGCCGCATCAACCGGCTGGCCTGCCGGCGCTGCCTCAAGACGGGGCGGGTGATGGTGACCTCGATGTCGGACACGCAGCCGCCGGAGTACTTCCTCTACGACCAGGGGACCCACAAGCTGCTGGCCTTCGGCGCCGCGCGGCCGTGGATCCGCGCCGCGGAGATGGCGCAGGTCGACCTGTCGCGCGTGCGCGCCCGCGACGGGCTCGAATTCCCGGTGATGGTCACCAAGCCTCGCGGCGCCGCAGCCGGTCCGCGTCCGGCCGTCATGCTGGTGCACGGCGGGCCCTTCGTGCGCGGCACCTCCTGGGGCTGGAACGCCTTGCCGCAGTTCCTGGCCTCGCGCGGCTATGTCGTGATCGAACCCGAGTTCCGCGGCAGCAGCGGCTATGGCGACCGGCTCTTCCGCGCCGGCTGGCGGCAATGGGGCGAGGGGATGATCGACGACCTCAGCGATGCGCTGGCCTGGGCCGTCAAGCAGGGCCTGGTCGATCCGAAGCGGGTCTGCATCGCGGGCGCGAGCTACGGCGGCTACGCGTCGATGATGGCGCTCATCAAGGACCCGGGGCAGTACCGCTGCGGCGTGAGCTGGGCCGGCGTCACCGACCTCGACTACCTCTTCACCCTGGACTGGAGCGATGCGAGCGATGCTTCGCGCCGTTTCGGCATGACCGCGATGATCGGCGACCGCGTCAAGGAAGCCGAGCGGCTGCGGCGCACCTCGCCGCTGCGCCGCGCGGCCGACCTGAAGGCGCCGGTCCTGATCGCCCACGGCATCGACGATCGCCGCGTGCCGATCGACCACGCGACCGACTTCCGCCGCGCGCTCGAGCGGGCCGGCCACAAGGACGTCGAGTACGTCACCTACAACGGGGAAGGCCACGGCTGGCGCATGCTGGCCACGGACGTCGACTTCTACGGGCGGATGGAGCGTTTCCTCGCCAAGCACCTCGCCACGAAGGATCCCGCGACCCCGACCAGCGCGCAGTGAGGCGCCCGGCCTCGCCGGGAGGCGAGGCCGGTGCCCGCGCGGCGCGGCTTACCAGCCGATGGTGCAGTCACCGTCGTCGGCGCGTTCGTGTGCGGCGAGGGGCTGAGACGCCGACGTCGTCGTAGGCGAAGCCATCGGCCAGCCCATGGCCGTTGACGTGGCCCTCGGTGCGCAGGGCTGTGCGATGTCCGGGCGGCCGGCGCGGGACGGGCGAGTGGCGGCATCGGTGCGGACCGACCTCGCTTATCGTCGTCCCGGACCTCGCAGCCTGTCCCCGCCATGCAGCCCGCCCCCAGCGCCGATCCCGTCGCCAGCTTCTCGTTCCGAAGGATCGCGGTGCCGGCCTTCGGGCCGTCGCTGCTGTTCGGCCTGGGCGAGGGCGCCATCCTGCCGATCGTGCCGCTGATGGCGCGCGAGCTGGGCGCCTCGGTGTCGATGGCGGCCTTCGTGGTGACGCTGATCGGGCTGGGCTCGCTGCTCAACAACATCCCGGCCTCGCTGATCACGATGCGCTGGGGCGAGCGCTGGGCCATCGTGGCGGCCGGCGTGTGGAGCGCGCTCGGCATGGCGCTGTGCGTGCTGCTGCCGGGCGTGGTGCCGCTGGCGATCGGCTGCTTCATGGTGGGCATGTCGCAGGCGGTCTACAACCTGGCGCGCCAGAGCTACCTCACCGAGGCGGTGCCGGCCGTCTATCGCGCGCGGGCGCTGTCGACGCTGGGCG
>NZ_VOSR01000199.1:0-591 GCF_007997345.1 Mitsuaria sp. TWR114 | reverse complement strand
GGCCATCCTGGGCGCGCTGACGCTGACCGGCTCGTCGCTGACGGCGCTGTACCAGTACTGGTCGTCGGCCGTGGTGGCCGCGCTCTGACATGAACACGCACAGGAACGAAGACGCGCCTCGCCGGCCGGCGTCCTCCCCCAACAGGCCGGCAGGGTATGGATCCGACCCCGATGGATCTCCTTTCCTCCCCACTTGAAGGAACTTCATCATGCAACTCCTCCCCATCGCCAAGGCCACCCGCGCCCTGAAGCAGTTCGGCCAGGACGACGAGGCCGTCACCGCGATCGAGTACGGCCTGATCGCGGCCTTGATCGCCGTCTTCATCATCGCGTCGGTCACGATCGTCGGCTCCAAGCTCGCGGCCGTGTTCACCGCCATCTCGACCGCGCTGACCACCGCGCTGTGACCGCGACGGCGCGGCCGCGCCGGCCCATGCCGGCCGCGCCCCTCGCGATCGACCACCACCGCCCCTGACCTCCACCCCCGAGGAGAACCACCATGAACCTGCTGCACCGCCTGGATGCCCTGGCCCGCGACGACGAGGCCGTCACCGCGATCGAGTACGGCCTGATCGCCGCGCTGATCGCGGT
>NZ_VOSR01000198.1:0-8583 GCF_007997345.1 Mitsuaria sp. TWR114 | reverse complement strand
CCACCAACGTCGACGCCTTGGTCAAGGCGCCCGCCGCCGTCCCCAACTTCCCGGACAACGCGCGGTTGGGCCTGGGCGGAGAGGCCAGCACCATGGCGCTTGGCAACCTGAACTACGTGGCGCTCAGTTCCCCGTTGCCGTCCAGGAGCGCGGGCCAGGAGGTACAGGTCTTGCCCGCACCCGCGCTGTCGTCGGTCGTCGGTGCGGCGCGAGACAGCGCCGGCGCGGCCGGCGTATTCGAGATTCCCGATTCGATGTCGACCAACATCACCGCGCCCGCTGGCCGTGCGACAGCCTCGACGGCGTCGACGACTTCGCCGGGCGCTGCCCGTGCGAAGGAGGCGGTGCCCGGCAGCGCAGCCGTGTCGGTGCGCAGCGCCAACGGGCCGCTGGATGTATTCGTGGTCGATGGCGGGCTCAACGTGAATCGCCAGCCGCAGAAGGACCGACAACAGGCAGGCGCCCAGCCGGCGCCGGCGCAATGAGGGAGAGCCACTTGACCCGAACGTCGACACCCACGAAGCGTTTCCCCGCGCGCCGGATCGCGGCGGCCGTGCCGCTCCTGGCCGCCGCGGCGACCTGGGCCCAGACGGCCGGCATGGAACTCCAGGGCAATGCGCCCCCGCAGCCGCCGAGCCGCGCCGCGAGCAGCGCGCTGCCCGTGCTGCCCCCCGCGCCCAAGGGCGGCGCGGAGGCCGGCGGCCCGACCGTCGAGCTGCGCGCCCTGCGCATCGAGGGCAACGCCTCGGTTCCCACCGAGTTGCTGCAGTCCGCGGTGGGACCGGTGATCGGTCGGAAGATGACGCTTCAGGATCTCCAGGGCCTGGCGGACCGCATCACCGCAGCCTACCGATCACGCGGCTTCGCGCTGGCGCGCGCCTATCTGCCCGCGCAGAAGGTCACCGACGGCGAGGTGCTGGTGCAGGTCGTGGAAGGTGCCATCGGCAAGGTCTCCGCGCGCGGCGACGACCCGAAGGTCCCGGGCGCGCAGCCCTTCCTGGACGCCGGCATCCCGCTCGGTGCGCCGGTGCGCAGCGACACGCTGGAGCGCACGATGCTGCTGCTGGACGACCAGCCCGGCTTCAGCGTGAGGCCGGTGCTCAGACCCGGGGCCCAGTTCGGCGAGACCGAACTGCAGGTCGACGTCGAGCGCCGCAACCAGGTCTCGGGCGAGGTCGGACTGGACAACACGGGCAACGAAAGCACCGGGGCCTATCGGCTGCGCGGCCTGGTCAACATCAACAGTCCGTTCCGCTTCGGCGACCGCGTCTCGCTGACCGCGCTGGTCACCGATGAGAAGCTCTGGCTGGGCTCCGCCGAGTACGAAACTCCCCTGGATGCGACCGGCACCCGTGGATCGATCTCGCTGAGCCGCAGCAGCTATCAGCTCGACGGAGCCTTCGCCGCGCTTGGCGCCAAGGGCCTCGCGGATTCCGTCAGCGGCCGCCTCACGCGCGCGCTGATCCGGTCGCAGCAGACCAACCTGCTGGCGTCCTTGAACCTCTCGCACAAGATCCTCGAGCAGCAGTACGACGCGCTGGGCATCACGCGCAAGCGCAAGAGCGACCTGCTGTCGCCCGGTCTCCAGTTCGACGTGCGCGACGGCATCGCCGGCGGCGGCGTGACCTACGGGCAGGTCTCGGCGACGCTGGGCCGACTGCGGCTCGATGACGCGTCGCGCGCGCTCGACGATGCGACCGCGCGCACGCGCGGCGCGTTCCAGCGCTTCAACCTCGACCTGGCGCGCATCCAGCGGCTGTCGGACACCTTCAGCGCCTACGTACGTCTGTCCGCGCAATGGTCGGGCGGCAATCTCGATGCGTCCGAGAAATTCGGCCTCGGCGGGTTCCTCGGCGTGCGCGCCTACCCGATGGGCGAGGGCAGCGGCGACCGCGGCTGGATGGCCCAGACGGAACTGCGTGCCACCGTCGCGGCGGGCATGACCGCATTCGTCTGGGGCGATGGCGGGCAGGTGAAGCTCAATGCCAAGCCCTGGGATGCGGGCTCCGACGGCCGGCGCGGCCTGGCCGGCGCCGGCATTGGCGGACGCTGGACGGCCGGCCGGTGGGTGGCGGAGTCGACGCTGGGCTGGCGCGTGCGTGGCGGCCGTCCGGAGGCCGAGGACAGGGACCGGAACCCGCGGTGGTTCCTCAGCGCGGGCTACCGCTTCGATTGACCGCGACGCCGGCGTGCGCCGACATCCGGCGGCATGCGGCCTTGGCGGTCGTCGCCGGGCATATGCTGCGACCCCATGCCGCCCGCGTGACGGTGCGCGCGCGGCGGCACGGTTTGCCTCGTCAGGCCTTCTTCAACTGCTCGGCGACGAAGGCCTGGTATGTGCGCATCGGTCGGCCGAGGACCGCTTCCAGCTGCTGCACGGCGCCGTCGGCCGGGATCTGGCCGACCTGCTGGATGCGCTCCATCATGAGCCGCAGGTCATAGGCCATCCAGGGCGGGACATGGTTCTGGACCAGCTGTGCCTCGAAGGCGGCGACGTCATCGCCGCCGTAGTGGATCTGGCGGCCCAGCGCCTGGCTCCAGACGGCTGTCGCTGATTCCCCGGTGAACAGTTCCCGGCCGGCGACATCGAGGGTGACCGCGGGCAGCGGTCCTTCCGCGCGGTCGCGACGCAGCAGTTCCGCCACGGCGATGTCGGCGATGTCGCGCGCGTCGACCATCGCGACGCCGGTGGCGCCGATGGGCATCGGGAACACGCCGTAGCCCTCGATGACCGGCTGGATGCCGATGTCGTTCTGCATGAAGTACGCCGGACGCAGGACCGTCGCGGGCAGGTTGAGCCGGTCGATCATCCGTTCCACCGTGTGCTTGCTGGTGAAGTGCGGCACCTCCGGATATTTGTCGGCGTTGATGACCGACAGATAGACGATGCGCTGGATGCCGGCCTCGCGCGCCACGTTCAGCGCCTGCAGCGACTGGGTGAGCTCGTCGGCCACCAGCGCGTTGAGCAGGAACAGGGTGCGCACGCCGGTCATCGCCGTCCGCAGGGAGGCGACGTCGGTGAGGTCGCCGACGACGGCCTGGACGCCTTCAGGCAGCGACGCCTTGCCGGGTTGACGGACCAGGGCGCGGACCTGGGCGCCTTGCTCGGCCAGGCCGCGAACGACGAGGGAACCGATGGTTCCGGTGGAACCGATGACGAGGATGCTCATTTGAAACTCCGTTTGAAGAAGGGGGATGTCGGGGTGACGGACGAAAGATAGGCCGTTGCAGACGATGAACACAGCCGCCAGAATCGAGACATACCGTCTCGGATCCGGAACACATGGACCTCAATGCCCTGGTGGACTTCAACCTGGTGGCCACCCACGGCGGCTTCGGGCGCGCCAGTCGCGCCAGCCGCCGCTCGAAGGCCACGCTGTCGCGTCGCGTGGCGGATCTGGAAGAGCAGCTCGGCGTGCGGCTGATCGAGCGCAGCGCCAAGGGGCTGGAGCTGACCGACGCTGGCCGGCAGTTGCTCAGCCGGACCGCGGGTCCGATGGGCGAGGTGCTGGACGCGTTCACCGCGACGCGGGAGGGCGACGGCCAGGTGGCCGGCCGGCTGCGCGTGGCCGCCCCGGTGCTCTTCTCGCAGCTCGCGATGGGGCGTCATTGCGCCGAGTTCCGCCAGCGCTATCCGGGCGTCACGGTCGAGGTGGTGGCGGAGGATCGGGTGGTGGACCTGGTCGAAGAGCAATTCGACGTGGCGATCCGTCCCAACCCCCGGCCGGACACGACGCTCGTGGGCAGGAGCTTCGCCAAGGACCGGCTCGTCGTGGTGGCGGCGCCGTCGATCGCGAAGCCGCGGCGAAGCAGAACACCGGTGCGGGTGCCTGCCGTGGTCAATGCCTTTCGCGACGGCGAGACCTGGCCCCTGGACGGCACCGGCCTGACGCTGGAGCCGGTGCCCGTGTTGCGTTTGTCGTCCATGCTGATGCTGCGCGACGCCGCGATCGCCGGGGCCGGCGTCGCGCAGGTGCCGCAGTCGATCATCTGGGACCAGCTTGCGAAGGGCGCGCTGGTGCAATGGGGCGCGACGGGCGGCAAGGAGGTGGATCTGTGGGTGCTCCACACCTCGCGACGACTGGCCAGCCCGAAGGTCAAGGCCTTCGTGGATTTCATGTCATCGCGCTATCCCGATGGCCAGCTGGTGCTCGCCGGTTAGACGGCGCGCGGCAAGGGCTTCGCCGGCAAGCGAGAATTCGCCGGCCGCATCGACGGCACCCGAGCGCCAACCCGTCGCGATCCTCGCGAATGACGGCGCCCAGTCAAAGTCCGGAAGTATTCAGAAATGATGGAATGGATCCCGATCGTCCTGGTGACGTTCAAGCTGCTCGTGTTCGGCACCGGCATGTTCTTCGCCATCAAATGGCATTACGACAAAGAGAAGAAGAACCGGAAGAAGTGAGTCGAAGCGCGAGCCCAGGGCCACTCGCATGGCGAGTTTGAAACGGGGTCGCCCGCAGGAACGCAGCATGCCGCTCAGCCTGCGAGCGGGCCCGCGTCGTGGCCCGGGAGCAGGCCATGTCCGAAGAAGCAAGTTTCGCCTCGCCCTCCGGTGAACTCGGGCCACTCGTCGATGTCGGCGACCCTGGGCAGATGGACGCGTGGGCCAGGAAGCTCGATGTGTCGCCGCAGCAGATCCGGGAGGCCGTCGCCGCGGTCGGGACCTCGGCCGCCAACGTCGAGGAGTACCTCAAGGGCACTCGCGCGACCACGAATGCGGACAGGACGTCCAGTGCCGGGACGAACTGAGGTCGCGAGCGACTGCCGGTCCCGCTGCGGTCGCGCCGAAGGCGAGCGCTGAGCTCGGGGGCTGCCGCATCGCGTAGTCAGCGCCGCGGCGTGGGGTCCTGCGCGCTCCGTGGCGAATTGCATCCCACCGTCGAGAGCTGGTGTCGCTGCAGGGCTGCGTGCCACGCCGGGCTGCAGGCCACCGCTTCCGTCGCGGCGAGCAGCCGGTCCGTCACCCGCGCATCGGGCACCCGAATCACGACGCGCCGCACGATGACCTGCGGCTCCGGGAACGACCGCCATTTGAAGGGCTGAGGACATCCCGCGAGCCCGCCGCTGCCGGCCAGCTCGGAACGGCTCATCACCACGAAGTCCACCCGTCCCAGGCAGAGCTTCTTCAGGTTGGACACGTGGTCGGGCGCATCCTCCCGCTTGATCTTCCGTGCCTCGACATACGGTCCGAGCACGCGATAGATGTGCCCGGCAATGGCGCCGAAGCGCATGCCGACGAGGTCCTCCGGCGAGGACATCGGCAGCGGGCGCAGGCTCACCAGCACGTTCTCGTCCACCAGCAGCGGCACCGACCATTTGCCGGCCCTGGCTTCCTCCGACAGGAACTCGGGCGCGAGGAACACGGCGAGTCCCTGAAACCGCGGGCCTTCGAGCCTCAACTCCAGGCGCTTGCGCGGCACGGTCTCCAGCGTCAATGGCACCGGCAGCCTGGACGCGTCTCGCAGCAGCCGGACGAAAGTCGGCGCCAGGCCGCTCTCGGCGGCCTCGCCCGCCTGGACGAAGGGCGGCTGGGAGTAGCTGTTCAGGACGACGTAGCCGGTGCCGGGATCCTGGGCGATCGCCGTCGCCGGCATCAACAGCGCGGCGAGGAGCAGACCGACGGCGGAGGGGGCTCCCCAGCGGCTCGGCGCTTGGGGCGTCGCGAAGGGACTTGCCGAGGCGATCCGGCCGTCCGTCCGGGCGGACGGGTCGGCGTCAGCTGCGGAGCCCCGGCGCAGCATCACGGCCTCCGCTCGGCAACCCGCGACAGCAAGGTGCTCAGCTCCCGCTCGAGGTGGCTGAAGTCCACCGGCTTGAGCCAATAGGCGGCGGCGCCCGCGTCCAGCGCGCGGCGCCGGTCGGTCTCCGCGGAGAAAGCCGTCACCATCGCCACCGGCACCCGGCTGTCCGAGGGCAGAGAGCGCAGCCGGCGCAGGACCTCGAGGCCATCGCAGTCCGGCAACTGCATGTCCAGCAGCACGACGTCCGGGCGGAAGCGCTGGAATCGCTCGACGCCATCGGATCCCGTTTCCGCCACCTCGAAGTGCAGGCCGGGGAACCGGGTCGCCCACTGCTGCATCACCAGGATGTTGACGGGGTTGTCCTCGATGTAGAGGACCTTCCCCACCAGGTCAGTCTTGGAAGAGTGTCGCGCCTCCATCGCCATTCCTCACCTTCAGCGCAGTTCGCGGCGGCAATGGCAGGCATGCGGCAATCCCGGTGCCGGGCCTCGGTACCCGGCCGTCGTCGCGGCTCCTCAGGCGAGGGACAGGTCCACGCGGAAGGCGATCTCGATGAGTTGCTCGCGGAAGGCGAGGCGGGACACGCCGATGAGGTTGCTCGCGACGGCTGGCGTCGGTCCGTAGACCCGGCGCCGAACCTCGCCCGCGACCGCGAAGGCCGCATCCACGTCCAGCACGAAGAGCGTCTCCTCGACGACCTGGTCGAAGGTGGCGCCGAAGTGGGACAGCAGCCGGCGGGCGTTTTCGTAGGTCGTCTGCATCTGCAGCGCCATGTTGGAGAAGTCCTTGGGTCGGCCGTGCTCGTCCAGGGGCGCGGGCCCGACCAGGGCGCCGGCGGCATCGTGGCTGAGCTGCCCGGACACATGGATGATGTTGCCGACCTTCACCGCCTGCGCGTAGCCATAGGCCTGTTCCCAAGGGACGCCGAGGTTGGCGACTTCCTTCACTGCGGTGCCTGCTTTGTCGGACATGAGGTTGACTCCATTTGGATTCGGGGATGAAGAGGCCATGCTGCCGCGCCAGGCACGCGCGCGCCAGCCCACTTGGAGAGAGGGGAACTCGCTCGAAATGGGCGGATGCCCGCGGGCGTTGTCATGCAGGGCGGCGCGCAGTGCATGCTGATAATTCCGCGCATGAAACTCGTTGTCGCAGTTCATTTCGACGGTGCCCAGGCGAATGCCGCGGCGGTGGCTTTCGACGCCTGGGATTCGCCGGAGCCGATCAAGACCTATGTCTCGCCCATCGCGCCGGTCGAGAAGGCCGTCCGGGGTGCCGTCGACCTGAGGGAAGTCAGCTGCGTGATGCAGCTGCTGCGCGAGCACAGCCTTACTCCCGAGCTCCTCCTGATCGACGGCTTCGTCCATCTGGATACCGATGAAACGCCGGGCGTGGGCCGGCATCTGTATGAGGCGCTCGGCGGTGCGATCCCGGTCGTCGGCGTGTCGAAGAAAAGCCTGCCGGGCTTGTCGGCGCAGTCGGAGGTCCTGCGGGAAGACGAAGCGCCGCCTTTGGTGGTGACCTGCGCGGGGATCGACATTGGCGCGGCGAAGGTGCGGCTGCGGTCAATGCATGGCAGGAAGCGGGTGCCGACGCTCATGAAGCTCGCGGCACGTCTCGCGAAAAACAAGGAGTAGGGCCGCGCGGGCGAGGCCGCCCGGTGCCGATGTCACGCCTTCATTCGCCGCTGGGCTTCCACATCGAAGCGCTTTGCTGGTCGCGGGGGATCGTCTCCGCGTCCGGACTCCACCCGCCACCGAGCGCCTTGAAGGCGCCGACGGCCGCCCGGGCCGAGCCGGTGCGCGCCTGGACCTGCGCATCGGAGGCACGGAGCAGGTTCTCGTCGGCCTGCAGCACTTCGATCAGGCTGACGATGCCCTTCTGATAGGCGGCGAAGGAGGCCCCGCGCGCTCGCCGAAGGGCGTCCACGCCCTGGGCGAGCACCGCCGCCTGCGCTTCGCGTTTGACCACGGCGGTGAGGGCATTCTCGACGTCCTCGCCTGCCTGCAGTACGGCCAGTCGGTACGCGGCGAGCATCTCGGCCTCCTGGCCCCGCGTCAGGCGGATCTGCGCGTCGATGCGGCCGAAGTCGAACAGCCGCCAGCGCAGGCCGACGACGCCGGCCGCCTGGCTCGCGCCGCCGCTGAAGAGCTGGCCCGCCGACACCGACGTCGCATTGCCGATCAGGCCGCTCAGCGAGAGCTTGGGGTAGTACTCGGCCATGGCCGCGCCGATGCGCGCGTTCGAGGCGGCCAGATGCCGCTCGGCGACGATCAGGTCGGGGCGCCGCTGAAGCAGGTCGGCCGGGGCGCCGATGCCGGCGATGCCCGGCGCGATGGGCACCTCCGCGTCCGCGAGCCTGGCTGCATCGGTGCCCGCCGGGCTCCCGAGCATCACGTCCAGCGCATTCCTGGCGGCGTCCAAGCCCTGCTCGAGTTCAGGAATGGTGGCCTGCGCTTGAGCCAGTGCGCCTTCGGCCTGGCTGACCTGCAAGTCAGCCGCCAATCCCTTCCCATTCAGCAGACGGACGGTGGACAGCAGGTCCTCGCGCGTACGGACCTGGTCCCGCGCGATCACCAGGCGCGCCTGCAGTCCGCGCAGGGCGATGTAGAGATCGGCCGTCTGGGCGGCCACGGCCAGCCGGGCTGCCACGGCGCCGGCTTGCGAGGCCTGGTATTCCGCGATCGCGGCTTCCCGCTCACGGCGCAGGCCGCCGAAGATGTCCAGTTCCCAGCTCGCGTTGCCATTCAACTCGTAGGCGCTGCCGTGCCGATCGAATCCCGGCCGCGAATCGAGGATGCGCCCGAGCGGAGTTTCGACGGACTGGTAGGCGCGCGCCGCC
>NZ_VOSR01000197.1:0-2724 GCF_007997345.1 Mitsuaria sp. TWR114 | reverse complement strand
ACATCCTGGCGCTGAACGCTGCGGTCGAGGCCGCGCGCGCCGGCGAGCAGGGCCGCGGCTTCGCGGTGGTGGCGGCGGAGGTCCGCTCGCTCGCGCAGCGTTCCGCGCAGGCGGCCAAGGAGATCAAGACCCTGATCGGCGCCTCCACCGAGCAGGTGGGCAGCGGCGCGACGCTGGTGCAGGAGGCGGGCCGCACGATGGCCGACATCGTGGCCTCGGTGCAGCGCGTGGGCGCGCTGATCAACGACATCGCCGATGCCGCCGGCGAGCAACGCCGCGACTTCGGCCGCATCGACGCCGCGGTCACGCAGCTCGACGAGATGACGCAGCGCAACGCCGCGCTGGTGGTCGAGTCGGCCTCCGCCGCGACCACGCTCGACGACCACGCCAGCCAGCTCAACCGCGTCGTCGGCGCCTTCGACCTGGGCCGGAGTCAGGGCTATCCCGCGTGACGCCGCAACGACATCCCGGGGCGTCGCCGGCCGCACCGGAACGCACGCCAAACGCTCGACAAACGTTCTCTTAACCTGAAGCTGTCCCGAAGCTGTCGGGATCCCTTCATGGACCGGTCGCTGCGCAGAAACGCGTACGACACGGACCGGCGCGACCGGAACCATGGGCACATCTCGGACCTCCCCGGTGTGCCTCATGACCCTCAATCGATCGCTCGCGAGAGGCTTGTTCCTCGCCGCGGTGGCCCTGTTCTTCGGACTGGGCGCGCTGCGTTATCCCATCGGCCGCATGGACCATGCGGGTCCCGGGCTGTTCCCGCTGATGATCAGCGTCCTGCTGGGCCTGGTGGCGCTGGCCACCATCGTGCGCGGCGTCGTCGCGGGCGGGCCCGGCCTGGACTTCAAGGTCCGCAACATCGGCCTGATCCTGGCGGCGCTGTGCGCGTTCTCGCTGGTCTCGCGCTTCCTCAACATGTCGGCCGGCATCGTGGTCATGGTGTTCATCGCCACGGCCGCGGGCAGCAACTACTCGTGGAAGCGCAACGTGGTGATCTCGATCGGCCTGCTGGCGATCGCCTTCATCTTCCAGAAGTTCCTCGGCCTCAACCTGCCGCTGCTGTAAGGACCCGGCCATGGACATCCTGCACAACCTCGCCTTCGGCTTCGAGCACGCGCTGACCTGGCAGAACCTGATGTTCTGCGCGATCGGCTGCGTGGTGGGCACCCTGGTCGGCCTGCTGCCGGGCCTGGGCCCGCTGGCCACCATCAGCGTGCTGCTGCCGCTGACCTATTCGATCCCGGTCAACGGCGCGCTGATCATGCTGGCCGGCATCTACTACGGCGCGCAGTACGGCGACAGCGTCAGCGCGATCACGATGAAGATCCCGCACGCCAGCTCCATCGTGGCCTGCATCGACGGCTACCAGATGACCCTGAAGGGCAAGACCGGTCTGGCGCTCTTCACCGCGGGCATCTCGAGCTTCATCGGCGGCACCGTCGCCATCGTCGTGCTGGCCTGCCTGGCGCCGACGCTGGGCGAGGTGGCCTTCCTCTTCGGCCCGGCCGACTACTGCGCGCTGATGCTGCTGGGCTTCCTGTGCGTGAGCTTCGTGACCACGGGCAGCCTGCTCAACGGCCTGGCGATGTGCCTGATCGGCGTGCTGTTCGGCCAGATCGGCACCGACGTCAACTCCGGCATGGAGCGCTACACCTTCGACATGCCCTTCCTGGCCGAAGGCGTGGGCCTGGTCAGCATCGCGCTGGGCTGCTTCGGCATCGCGGAGATCTCCAAGAACCTGGACGCGAAGAACGAGCGCACGCCCTTCAACGGCAAGATCCACCTGATGCCGACCTGGGCCGAGTTCAAGCGCATCATCCCCAGCGCGCTGCGCGGCAGCGTGGTGGGCTCGGTGCTGGGCATCCTGCCCGGCGGCGGCCCGACGATCGCGCAGTTCGCCGCCTACGCGGTGGACAAGAAGGTCAGCAAGTACCGCCACGAGATCGGCGACGGCGCCATCGAGGGCGTGGCCGGCCAGGCCGCGGCGGACGAGTCGGCCGCGCGCACCAGCTTCATCCCGCTGATGAGCATCGGCATCCCGGAGAACCCGGTGATGGCGCTGATGATGGCCGCGTTCATCATCAAGGGCATCCAGCCGGGGCCCAACATGATCGGCGGGCACCCCGACATCTTCTGGGGCCTGGTCGCCTCGATGTGGGTGGGCAACGTGTTCCTGGTCGTGCTGAACGTGCCGCTGGTGCGCTACTGGCTGTCGGTCTTCAAGATCCCGTACAACGTGCTGTTCCCGTCGATCCTGTTCTTCTGCTGCATCGGCACCTTCAGCGTCAACAACAACCTGGACGACATCTTCGTCACCGCAGCCTTCGGCCTGGCGGGCTACATCTTCATGCGGCTGGACATGGACCCGGCGCCCTTGATGCTGGGCTTCATCCTGGGCCCGATGCTGGAGGAGAACTTCCGGCGCGCGATGCTGATCAGCCGCGGCAAGTTCGACGTCTTCGTGCAGCGCCCGATCAGCGCGACGCTGCTGGGGATCATCGCGATCTTCATCGCCTGGCAGTTCATCGCCTTCCTCCTGGCCAATCGCAAGGGCGCGAAGAAGCCCGAGGGCGGCAATGACCACGACCAGGATCCGGACGCCGGCAAGGTCGCCCCGCAAGGCGCGTGACCCTCACCCCCCGCCCTCTCCCGCAGTGCGGGAGAGGGAGCCATGGGAGACCAACTCGCTCCCGCTACTCCCTCTCCCGCACTGCG
>NZ_VOSR01000196.1:0-16526 GCF_007997345.1 Mitsuaria sp. TWR114 | reverse complement strand
CGCGCCGGCCAGGTCCAGCAGCAGCGTGTGGCGCTCGACCAGGATCCAGACGTCGACCGGGTTGTCGTCCGGTCGGCGCGCGGCCAGGGGAGAGTCAGGAAAGGACATCGCGGCAGTATGCCCCGGGGCATTCGGGAATGGGGCTCAAGGGAGAGCGGGCTCCCGGCGCGGGCGAGCGCGCCGCGCCGTGGACCCGCCGACCATCAGGCCGCGACGGCGCTGCGCTGGGTGGCGCGATCGAGCGCCGCCTCGACGTCGACGATCTGCGCGAACCGGTCCTGCAGCGCCACCTCGGTGCGCAGCTTGAGCTCGTCCACGCCGACGACCACGCCGCTGGCATGCCGGATGGGGAAGGTGAGCGTCGCCTCGGTCACGTAGTCGACGGTCCAGCCCTCGTCGCTGGCGTGGCGCGTCGTCGTCTCGCAGCACTGCTCGGTGCGGATGCCCGCGACGATCAGGCGGCGGATGCCGTGCTCGGTCAGCCAGATCGACAGGCCGGTGCCGGCCAGCGCGCTGTGGCGGCGCTTGAGGAACTCGGCGGCGATGGGCACGTTGGCCAGCTCGGCCATTGGACGCACATGGCCGCTGACGAGCGAGAAGGGGTTGTCCGGCGTGGCCGGGCCGTCGGTGTGGAGGATGCGCACGATCGGCAGGCCGCGCGCGGCGGCGCCGGTCAGCAGCGCGTTGGTGCGGGCCATGTAGGGCTCGAAGCCGGCCGGGTTCCAGTAGGGGCGGTGGCGGAAGGATTCCTGGACGTCGATCAGCAGGACGGCGGTGTCGGCGTCGGGACGGAAGGCGGTGGCGGCGGTCATCGAGGGCTCCATCGAGCAGTGGGTGATGGACGCCATCGTGCCGGCGCAGGTGCGCGGCGTCGCGCCGTCGCAGGACCAGTCGCGGTCAAATCAGGACATCGGACGTGCCACGATCGCAGCCCTCACCCCCGCCCCTCTCCCGCAAGCGGGAGAGGGAGCAAGGCGGCGCGGCGCCTCGCCACTCGACCGGTCAGTCCTCGCGCGTGGTGCGCTGGGCCAGCGGCAGCTTGGCCTCGAGGTCCAGCGCGTCCCAGCCCTTGCGGCCGATGCGCCGCAGCGTGTCGATGTTGGCCTCGTAGATCGCGTCGGTGTCCGGCATGGTCTCGACCGCCCGCTCGATGCTCTCCTCGCGCAGCAGGTGCAGCGTCGGGTAGGGCGAGCGGTTGCTGAAGTTGTCGACGTCGTCCGCGTCGGTGCCCTCGAACTGGTAGTCGGGGTGGAAGCTGGCGACCTGCAGCACGCCGTCCAGGTCCAGGTCCTCGACCAGCGCGTCGGCCGCGCCGAGGAAGTCGTTGAAGTCCAGGAAGTCGTTGAGCACCCACGGATGGACCAGCAGCGTCGTCTCCGTCTCCTCCGGATCGGCGCGGTTGAGCGCCAGCAGCTCGCGCGCCAGGTCCTTGAGCAGTTCCTCCGGCGTGTGCGCCGCGCTGACCACGGTGCGCAGCCGCTGGTTGACCTCCACGCTCTTGGCGAAGGGGCACAGGTTCAGGCCGATCACGGCCCGCTGCAGCCAGCGCTGGGTGTCCTCGCGGACGGTCTTCTCTTGGTCGGGCGCGATCGGGGCGGTCATCGGGCGTGGGGCTGGAGTCGAAGGAAAGGGCGGGGCGCGGAAGGCGGCGGCCCTCAGGCCTGGGCCGGGCGCGGCCGCTTGAACCAGGCGTCGACCAGCCGGACCCACATCGAGCCGCCCAGCGGGATCAGCTCGTCGTTGAAGTCGTAGCTCGGGTTGTGCAGCATGCAGGGCCCCAGGCCGTGGCCGCCCTCGCGGTGGCTGCCGTCGCCGTTGCCGATCAGGAAGTAGCAGCCCGGCACTTCCTGCAGGTAGTAGCTGAAGTCCTCGGCGCCCATGGTGGGCTCGAACTCCTGCACATTGGCCGCGCCCAGCATCTCGGTCAGCACGCCGCGGGCGAATTCGGTCTCGGCCGGGTGGTTGATCGTCGGCGGGTAGTTGCGGTGGAAGCCGAACTCGCACTCGACCTCGAAGGCGGTGCCCGTGGCCTCGGTCAACTGCCGCATGCGGCGCTCGATCAGGTCCAGCGTCTCCAGCGTGAAGGTCCGCACCGTGCCCTGCAGTTCGCAGCGCTCGGGGATCACGTTGGTCGCCTCGCCGGCGTGGATCATCGTCACCGAGATCACGCCCGCGTCGATCGGCCGCTTGTTGCGGGTGATGATGGTCTGGAAGGCCTGCACCAGGTGCGCGGCCACGACCACCGGGTCGGTGCCCAGGTGCGGCATCGCGCCGTGCGCGCCCTTGCCCTTGATCACGATCTTGAATTCGTTGCTCGAGGCGAAGACCGGTCCGGTCTTGAGCGCGAACTGCCCGGCGGCCATGCCCGGCCAGTTGTGGACGCCGAACATGGCCTCCATCGGGAACTTGCGGAACAGGCCGTCCTTGATCATCTCGCGGGCGCCGCCGCCGCCCTCCTCGGCGGGCTGGAAGACGACATAGACGGTGCCGTCGAAGTCGCGATGCGCGGCCAGGTGCTTGGCCGCGGCCAGCAGCATCGCGGTGTGGCCGTCATGGCCGCACGCATGCATCTTGCCGGGATGCTTGCTGGCGTGCGCGAAGGTGTTGTGCTCGGTGATGGGCAGCGCGTCGATGTCGGCGCGCAGGCCCAGCGTGCGGCCGCTCCTGCCGCCGTCGCGGCCGGGGATGATGCCGACCACGCCGGTCTTGCCCAGGCCGCGGTGGACCTCGATGCCCCAGTCGGTCAGCGCTTTCGCGACCACGTCCGAGGTGCGGTCTTCATGGAAACAGAGTTCGGGATGCGCGTGCAGGTCGCGTCGCAGCTTGGCGATGGCCGGCGCGTCGGCCAGGATGGGTTCGATCAGCTTCATGGGCGGGCACTCCGATGTCATCGCGACAGCGCGTCGGGCTTGCCGCGAGCCAGAAAGGCCGCGGCGCCGCTCAGGGCGGCGCCGCTGTGTCGGGCCAGTGTACCCGCCGCACCGCGAAGGTGCCCGACGCCGCCGCGCCCGTCCGGGCGATCAGCGCCGCGTCACTGCCGGATCAAGGCCGGATCAACGCTTCACGCGTCCGTCGCTGGTCAGCAGGGTCATCTCGACGAAGCTCGAGCCGACATGCTTGTTGGGCCTGAAGTTCACGTTGAAGCCGCCGAGGTTGTAGTTCTGCAGGCTGTCCAGCCCGGCGACCAGGCCCTCGCGGGTCGGGCGGGTCGCGCGGCGGATGCCCTCGCTGATGACCTTGGCGCCGATGTAGCCCTCGATGGCGGTGTAGTTGAACTTCTGGCCGGCCTTGGTGGCGGCCTGCTGGTATTCGTGGACCACGCCGACCTGCGTGCCGAACGGGTAGGGCATGACCTGGCTGACCACCACGCCCATCGCGTCCTTGCCCAATTCCTCCAGCAGCGCCTGGGTGCCGACGAAGGAGACGTTGTAGAACACGCCGCCGTAGCCGGCCTTGCGCGCGGCGCGGATGAAGGCGGCGCAGCTCTTGTAGGCGCTGATCATGACGATGGCCTCGGGCGGCGCGCCGGTCTGCACCAGGTCCTTGACCGCCTTGGCGACGTCGACGCTGTTGCGCTCGACGGTGGAGGTGGCCAGCGGCTGGATCGACAGCGGCTTCATCGCGCGCAGCACGCCGTCCAGGCCGGCCTTGCCGTAGGCGTCGTTCTGGTGGAAGACGGAGATCCGCATCAGACCCAGGTGGGCCAGCTGCTTCACGATCAGGGCGGTCTCGTCGTAATACGAGGCGCGCACGTGATAGACCCAGGGGCTGAACGGATCGCGCAGCGCCTCGGCGCCGGTGAAGGGCGCCACGAACGGGATCTTGGCCTGGTTGACCAGCGGCAGCGCGGCCAGCGAGGTCGGCGTGCCGACGTAGCCGAACAGCGCGAAGACGTCGTCGGCGATCAGTTTCTCGGTGTTGGCCTTGCAGCGGTCCGGCTCGTAGCCGTCGTCCAGCGTGCGCAGCTCGATCAGGGTGCCGTTGATGCCGCCGGCGGCGTTCTGCGCGTCGAAGAAGAGCTTCGCGCCGCCTGCATCTGCAGGCCCAGCTGCGAGGCCGCGCCGGTCAGCGGCGCGACTGGCCCAGCACGAGGCGTTTGCCTTGCGCGCGGACGGCCGTCGGGATGGGCAGGGTGGCGAGCGCGCCCAGGGCGCTGGCGGAGGCGAGGAGTTGGCGGCGATCCAAGAGAGGCTCCCAGGGGGTGCGATAGATGTTGTGGCGCCTGCCTGAGCGACTGACGCCAGGAGGCTCGACACGACCTATTTCGGCCCCCAGCAAGCGAGCTTAGCGGTTCGTGCGCCAAGCGTCGTCACCATGTTCGGTAAGAAAGCGCAAGCGTGTGGCGCCTGTGCAATAGTTGACGTTCCTCGCCCGCTCTCCAAGAACCGACCGTGAATCTTCCGCCACCGGCCCATCACCACGACGATCCGGCCCTCGCCCGGACGCCCGCATCGCCGTCGCGGGTGGTGAAGGGCGCCTGCCCGCATGACTGCCCCGACACCTGCGCCCTGCGCATCACCGTCGAGGACGGCAAGGTGGTCAAGGTGCAGGGCCAGCCGGAGCATCCCAGCACCCACGGCGCGCTGTGCACCAAGGTCTCGCGCTACCCGGAGCGGACCTACCACGCGGAGCGCGTGCTGCACCCGCTCAAGCGCGTCAACGCCAAGCACGAGCCGCCGCGCTTCGAGCGCATCGGCTGGGACCAGGCGATCGCCGAGATCGCCGGCCGTCTGAAGGCGATCGCGGCGCGCGACCCGCAGGCCATCCTGCCCTACAGCTATGCCGGCACCATGGGCCTGCTGCAGGGCGAGGCCATGGCGGGTCGCTTCTTCAACCGGCTGGGCGCGTCCTGCCTGGACCGCACCATCTGCGCCTCGGCCGGCGGCGCGGCGCTGGCCGCGACCTACGGCCACAAGGTCGGCATGCACCTGCCGCATTTCGCCGAATCGAAGCTGATCCTCATCTGGGGCAGCAACTCGATCGCCTCCAACCTGCATTTCTGGACCTTCGCCAACCAGGCCAAGCGCGAGGGCGCGAAGCTGATCTGCATCGACCCGCGCAAGACCGAGACCGCGGACAAGTGCCACCAGCATCTGGCGCTGCTGCCCGGCACCGACGGCGCGCTGGCGCTGGGCCTGATGCACGAGCTGATCGCCCAGGACTGGCTGGACCACGACTACATCGCCCGGCATGTCGACGGCTGGGAGGAGCTGCGCGCGAAGGCGCTGGCCTGGCCCCCCGAGCGCACGGCGGCCGAATGCGGCCTGAGCGCGGACGAGGTGCGCGGCCTGGCGCGCGACTACGCGACGCTGGCGCCGGCGGCGATCCGGCTGAACTACGGCATGCAGCGCGTGCGCGGCGGCGGCAACGCGGTGCGCCTGATCGCGCTGCTGCCCTGCCTGACCGGTGCCTGGCGCCATCGCGCGGGCGGGCTGCTGCTGTCGAGCTCGGGCTGGTTCGCGCCCTTCAAGAACCCGGCGCTGGAGCGTCCCGAGCTGCGCGCCGGCCGGCCCTCCCGCACGATCAACATGAGCACCATCGGCGACGACCTGCTGCGCGAGGCCTCGCCCGACTTCGGGCCGCGCATCGAGGCGCTGGTCGTCTACAACAGCAACCCGGTGGCGGTGGCGCCGGAGTCGCCCAAGGTGGTGGCGGGCTTCCAGCGGCCCGACCTGTTCACCGTGGTGCTGGAGCACTTCCTGACCGACACCGCCGACCTGGCCGACTACGTGCTGCCGGCGACCACGCAGCTCGAGCACCTGGACATCCACACCAGCTACGGCCACACCGACGTGCTGGTCAACGAGCCGGCGGTCGCGCCGCTGGGCGAGTCGCGGTCCAACACGCGGATCTTCCGCGAGCTCGCCGCGGCGATGGGTTTCGACGAGCCCGCCTTCCACGATGACGACGAGGCGCTGCTGCGCCAGGCCTTCCGCGACGACATCGACCTGGCCCAGCTGCGCGAGCGCGGCTGGTTCAAGCTGCCGCTCAAGGAGGCGCCGTTCGCCGAGGGCGGCTTCCCGTCGGCCAGCGGCAAGGCCGATGCGCGCGGCGCGGACTACGTGGCCAACTACGAGAGCCGGTCCAGCGCGCCGGCGCTGGCGGCGCGGTATCCGCTGGCGATGATCTCGCCGCCGGCGCGCAACCACCTGAACAGCACCTTCGTGAACGTGAAGAGCCTGCGCGACATCGAAGGCGAGCAGGTGCTCGAGATGAGCGCCGGCGACGCCGCCGCGCGCGGCCTGGCCGATGGACAGCTGGTGCGGGTCTTCAACGACCGCGGCAGCTATGCCTGCCGGCTGGACGTCAGCGCCCGCGCGCGCGAGGGCGTCGTGCACGGGCTGGGCATCTGGTGGCGCAAGCTCGGCGCCGACGGCCGCAACGTCAACGAGGTGACGCATCAGCGGCTCACCGACATGGGCCGCGCGCCGTGCTTCTACGACTGCCTGGTCGAGGTCGCCGCGGCCTGAGCGCCGCGCACGGACGGCGACGCCGATGACGCAGCCGATCACGACTCGGATCCCTCGCGGACTGAAGGCGCTGTGCCTCGCGCCGCTGCTGCTGGCGCTGTTCGCGCTGGGCGGTTGCGCGCAGCTGTCCTATTACGGGCAGTCGCTGTCGGGTCACCTGTCGCTGGTGCGCGCGGCCAAGCCGGTCGACGACTGGCTCGCGCAGCCCGACCTGGATCCGGAAATCCGCCAGCAACTGGTGCTGTCGCAGGCGCTGCGCGCCTATGCGTCGTCGGAGCTGAAGCTGCCGGACAACGACAGCTACCGCCGCTACGCCGACCTCAAGCGCGGCGCCGCCGTGTGGAACGTCGTCGCGACGCCGGAGCTGAGCCTGCAGCTGAAGACCTGGTGCTACCCGATCATGGGCTGCGCCGGCTACCGCGGCTACTTCGATCCGCAGGCCGCGCGCGCGCTCGCGCAGCAGCTGCGCCAGGACGGCTACGAGCCCTATGTGTACGGCGTGCCGGCCTATTCCTCGCTGGGCTGGAGCAACTGGCTGGGCGGCGATCCGCTGCTCAACACCTTCATCCGGTATCCGGAGGGGCAGCTTGCGCGGATGATCTTCCACGAGCTCGCGCACCAGGTGGCCTACGCGAATGACGACACCACCTTCAACGAGAGCTTCGCGACCGCGGTCGAGCAGATCGGCGTCGCGCGCTGGCTGAAGGACCGTCCGGACGCATTGCGCGAGGACGAGCAGTCACGCCGCCGGCAGGACGAGGTCCAGGCGCTGCTCAAGGCGACGCGCGAGCAGTTGCGCGAGGTCTTCCGCAGCACCGCCAGCGACGACGAGAAGCGCGCCGGCAAGGCCGCGGCCTTCGCGCGGCTACGCGCCGACTACGAGGCGATGAAGCGGGACCGCTGGGGCGGTGACACGCGCTTCGATCGCTGGGTCTCGGGCCTGAACACGCCGGCGCTGGCGATCCAGGGCAGCTACACGGACCTGGTGCCGGACTTCCTCCGGTTGTTCGAGCGCCTTGACGGGGACTGGCCGCGCTTCTACGCGGAAGTCCAGCGACTGGCCAAGCTTCCCAAGGACGAGCGCCGGGCGGCGCTGTCCCGCTGAGGCCGAAGCCGCTTGGAGAGCCGCTTGCGAGGCTGCTTACTTCAGGCCTTCGACCAGGTCGATGTAGTCCTGCATCGCCTCGTCGCTGGTCTTGCCTTCCAGCGTCTTCCAGGCGTCCCACTTGGCGCGGTTGACGAAGTCCGTCATGCCGGGGCGATCGCCCTCGACATCCCCGGCGGTGGCCTGCTTGAACAGCGCGTACAGCTTCAGCAGGGTCTGGTTGTCCGGCCGCTCGGGCAGGGTCTTGGAATCGGCGACGGCCGCGTCGAACTGGTCCTTGAGGCTCATGTGTGTCTCCCATGGCGATGAGCAGGGCGTCCCGTTGGCGACAATCGGGACGGACGGCCGCGATGTTACCCAGCCCACCTCCCGGCGCGGACTGGGGCCGCCTCTCTAGATGACGCATCATCGGGAGCGCATCGCCCGCCGCCAGAACCCCTTCCGCCAGGAGACCGCATTGCCCACTTCCGCCGCGTCGCGCCCGTCGCCCTCCCGCCGGAGCGCCAAGTCCACGCCGTCGAAGACGGCCGCACCGCCCGCGCGGTCGGCGTCGTCCGCGAGGGCCGCGAAGCCCGCCGGCCTCCCGCGCGACGCGGAGCCGATGTCCAAGGTCGACACCGCCTGGCTGCGCCTGGACACCGAGGCCAACCGCATGGTCATCCACGGCGTGCTGCTGCTGAAGCCGGCCATCACGCTGGAGGACCTGCGCCGCCGCGTGGCCGAGCGGCTGCTGCGCTTCCCGCGCTTCCGGCAGCGCGTCGTCGAAAACGGCGACAGCGCCTGGTGGGTGGAGGACGCCGAGGTCGACATCGCCCGCCACGTGGTGCCCGAGACCCTGCCGCGCCGCCGCGGCCGACCGCTGGAAGGCGCGCTGCAGGACCGCCTGGCCGAGCTGGCCGCCGAGCCGCTCGATCCGTCGCGGCCGCTGTGGCAGCTGCACCTGATCGAGCATTACGACGGCAGCAGCGCGCTGATCGCGCGCGTGCATCACTGCATCGCCGACGGCATCGCGCTGATCGCGGTGCTGCTGTCGATCACCGATGGCGGCGCGGTGCCGCCGGCGCAGGCCGTGGCGGGACCGAAGAAGACTCCGGCGGCGAAGGCGGCGAAGGCGAAGGCCGGCTCGGTCGCGAGCGGCGACGACGCCGAGCCCGAATGGCTCGCCGACGCGATGGTCAAGCCGATCCATGCCTGGACG
The DNA here is from genome assembly GCF_007997345.1 of Mitsuaria sp. TWR114. Classification (NCBI taxonomy): domain Bacteria; kingdom Pseudomonadati; phylum Pseudomonadota; class Betaproteobacteria; order Burkholderiales; family Sphaerotilaceae; genus Roseateles; species Mitsuaria sp. TWR114. Next base: position 7,753 of record NZ_VOSR01000196.1, on the reverse strand, counting down.
GTGCGCGAGATCCAGGAACGCGCCGGCTCGGACCGCTCGGGCGCCGCGGCCGCCTCGCCGGCCGAGCGGCTCGGCCGCCAGGTGCTGGAGGACGCGGCGGCGCTGACCGAGGCGCCCGATGACGCCAAGACCCGCCTCAAGGGCAAGGCCGGCCGCGCCAAGCGGGTGGCCTGGGGTGCGCCGCTGGCGCTGGACGCCGTCAAGGCGGTGGGCAAGTCGATGAACGTGTCGGTGAACGACGTGCTGCTGAGCTGCGTCGCCGGCGCGATCGGGCTCTACCTGCGCGGCCACGGCGACGACACCGAGGGCCAGGAGATCCGCGCGCTGGTGCCGGTCAACCTGCGGCCGCTGGAGACGGCCTGGCAACTGGGCAACCGCTTCGGCATGGTGCCGCTGCCGATGCCGGTGGGCATCACGAATCCGGTCAAGCGGCTCTACGCGGTGCACGCGCAGACGCAGGCGCTCAAGAACAGCCTGCGGCCGGCGCTGTCGCTGGGGCTGATGGCGACCTCCGGCACGGTCGAGAAGGCCGCGCAGCGGGCGATGCTCAAGACCCTGTCGCGCAAGGCGACGGCGCTGATGACCCACGTGCCGGGCCCGGCGCAGACGCTGCGGCTGTGCGACTCGGCGGTCGAGCGCGTCATGTTCTGGGCGCCGCAGGCCGGCGACATGAGCCTGGGCATCAGCATCCTGACCTACGCCGGCCAGGTGCAGTTCGGCCTCATCGCCGACGCCGGCCTGTGCCCCGATCCGCAGGCCATCGTGGCCCACTTCGAACCCGAGTTCCAACACCTGCTCACGCTGGCGCTGATGCTCCCGTGGGAGACGAAGGACTGAGCGCCGGCCCGCCGTCCGCGCCATGCAGAACGCCGCCCGGGGGCGGCGTTCGTCACTGGGGCAGGACGCCTTACTTGGCGGCCTTCTTCGCCGGCTGCGGACGGCCGGCGGCGGTCGGGTAGGCGGACATCACCTTGACCGGGTCGGCGCTGGCCAGGTACTCGGCGTACTGCGTCTGGGCGCAGGCGACGGGCTGGCCGGAGGTGGCCTCGCCGCGGTACTCGCCGCGGTTGTAGACGAAGCGGTACTCGTTGGCGGCGGCCGGCTGCTCGAAGCGCACCGCGTGCTGGCTGGCGCACTCGGCGCGCAGGGCCTTGGCGTCGGCGTTCTCGGCAGAGGCGGCGTGCACCATCGGGGCGGCCAGGGCCAGCAGGGCGGCGGAGATCAGGATGCGCGTCATGGAGTCGGTCCCTAGAGGTCGTTGAATGCGATATCCCTAATTTATAGGGTGTCGTTTTTCGACGCCAACCGCGACCAGGGGGGCCGGCCGCGCGCGATGCCAGGGTTTCCTCGGAGGCCCGCTGCGGAACCGGATGCTAGTCCGCCGAAGCGCTAGGGCGGCTCCCGGGGGTCAGGCCGTGCCGTCCGCGGGCGCCTGGTACTTGCCCGCCAGCTGGAACAGGTGGTCCCGCGAGGTCGGCTCCAGGTAGGGCAGCAGCAGCCCCAGCACGTGGAAGGCGCCGCGCATCAGCGCCTCGCCGGCGCGGTCGGGCTCCAGCGCGTTGCGCGGATCGCGCACGTATTCGTAGCTCAGCCAATAGCTCAGCAGCACCACCATCGCGTTGGCGGTGGGCACGGCCTCGCGCACCTGCATGGTCAGCGCGCCGCTGGCCTGCAGCCCGCCCAGCAGGCCCACCATCGCCTGCGTCTTCTGCTCCAGCACATGCTGGAAGTGCGTCTCCAGCTTGCGGTTCTTGGACAGCAGGTCGTTGAGGTCGCGGTACAGGAAGCGGTGCTGCCAGATCAGCTCGAACAGCATGTGGAAGAACAGCCAGGCGTCCTCCACGTTGCGCACGTTGCCCACCGCGCCCAGCAGCTCCGACAGCGACTTGTCGTAGCGGTTGAACAGCGCGTTGATCAACTCGTCCTTGGCCGGGTAGTGGTAGTACAGGTTGCCGGGCGAGATGCCGAGCTCCGCCGAAATCAGCGTGGTCGAGACGTTCGGCTCGCCGAAGCGATTGAAGAGGTCCAGCGTGACTTCGAGGATGCGTTCGGCGGTGCGGCGCGGCTTCTTGGTGGCCATGGGCCCGTGGGCGTGGTGGGGGGAGGTGGGCGCATTCTGTCATGACCCCAGGCGGGCACGGGGCGGGCCCGCTCCCTACAATCCGCGCCCATGCCCGCAAGCCCCCAACAACAGCCGGCCGCCATGCCCGCGCCGGCCGGCGGTCCGCCCGCCCTGCGATTCAGCAATGTCAGCAAGACCTACCGGGCCGGCCAGTTCCGCGCGCTGGACGGCGTCAGCTTCGACATCCAGCCCGGTGAGTTCTTCGGCCTGCTCGGCCCCAACGGCGCCGGCAAGACCAGCCTGATCAGCATCCTGGCCGGCCTGTCGCGCGCCAGCGGCGGGCAGGTGTCGGTGCTGGGCCATGACGTCGTGGACGACTACGCCAACGCCCGCAAGAAGCTGGGCATCGTGCCGCAGGAGCTGGTCTTCGACCCGTTCTTCAGCGTGCGCGAGACGCTGCGCATCCAGTCCGGCTACTTCGGCGTGCGCCACAACGACGACTGGATCGACGAGCTGCTGCTCAACCTCGGCCTGGCCGACAAGGCCCACAACAACATGCGCCAGCTCTCCGGCGGCATGAAGCGCCGCGTGCTGGTGGCGCAGGCGCTGGTGCACCGCCCGCCGGTCATCGTGCTGGACGAGCCCACCGCCGGCGTCGACGTCGAGCTGCGCCAGACGCTGTGGCAGTTCATCGCGCGCCTGAACCGCGAGGGCCACACCGTCCTGCTCACGACGCATTACCTCGAGGAGGCCGAGGCGCTGTGCCACCGCATCGCGATGCTCAAGCAAGGCCGGATCGTCGCGCTGAACCGCACCTCCGAGCTGCTTGCCGGCACCGCCTCGACCATGCTGCAGTTCAAGACCGACTCCGCGCTGCCGCTGGCGCTGGCCGAGCGCGCCCGCGTCACCGGCCGCATCGTCCAGCTCACCGCGCACGACGCGGCCGAGGTCGAGCAGATCCTGGCCACGCTGCGCCAGGCCGCCGTGCCCATCGAGGACCTGGAGATCGGCCGCGCCGACCTCGAGGACGTCTTCCTGGAAATCATGCAAGGGGGCCGCGCATGAGCGCCAGCCATTTCCCGATCCGCCTCGAGGGCGCCCGCCCGCTCTTCTACAAGGAGGTGCTGCGCTTCTGGAAGGTCGGCTTCCAGACCGTGGGCGCGCCGGTGCTGACCGCGGTGCTTTACCTGCTGGTCTTCGGCCATGTGCTGGAGGACCACGTCAAGGTCTACGGCACCGTCGGCTACACCAGCTTCCTGATCCCGGGCCTGGTGATGATGAGCGTGCTGCAGAACGCCTTCGCCAACAGCAGCTCCTCGCTGATCCAGAGCAAGATCACCGGCAACCTGGTGTTCCTGCTGGTCACGCCGCTGTCGCACTGGGCCTGGTTCCTGGCCTACGTCGGCGCGTCGGTGATCCGCGGGCTGATGGTCGGTGCGGGCGTGTTCGTCGCTACCGTGTGGTTCGCGCCGCCAGGCATGGCCAAGCCGCTGTGGGTGCTGGCCTTCGCGATCCTGGGCGCGGGGCTGATGGGCTCGCTCGGCCTGATCGCCGGCCTGTGGGCGGAGAAGTTCGACCAGATGGCCGCCTTCCAGAACTTCATCGTGATGCCGATGACCTTCCTGTCGGGCGTCTTCTACTCGGTGCATTCGCTGCCCGCGTTCTGGCAGGGCGTCAGCCACCTGAACCCGTTCTTCTACATGATCGACGGCTTCCGCCACGGCTTCTTCGGCGTCAGCGACGCCTCGCCGTGGGTGAGCCTGGGCGTGGTGGCGATCGCCTTCGCCGCGGTGGCCGCGGTCGCGCTGGAGCTGCTGCGCCGCGGCTACAAGATCCGCCACTGAACCGTCGCGACGACCGCGCCGGCCCGGCCCCGCAAGCCGGGCCTCTCCAAGCACGAAAGCGCCCGCGCGAGGCGCCCGAGTAGAATCCCGCCCCATCATGGCCGATCCGACCCCCGCAGAAGTCCAGAGCTACATCGCCCAGGGTCTCGCTTGCAGCGAGCTCCAGGTCGAGGGCGACGGACGCCATTTCTTCGCGACGATCGTGTCGGCCGAGTTCGAGGGCCTGAGCCGGATCAAGCGCCACCAGCGCGTGTACCAGGCACTGGGCGATCGCATGCGCGAGCAGATCCACGCGCTGTCGATGAAGACGCTGACCCCCGCCGAGTTCGCGCAGCAAGGCAGCGCGCATCACCATCACTGAAAGCCACCCGGCTGCGAGGCGGGTGGCGGTGTGGCCCGTCCGGTGAACCCGCTGCCGTCCCGCTGAACAGCCCGAAGCGCTTCCGCGTGGAGCGCGCGTTCACCGAGGACACCGCATGATCACCCTGGCACTTTCCAAGGGCCGCATCTTCGAAGAGACCCTGCCGCTGCTGGCGGCCGCGGGCATCTCCGTGCTGGAAGACCCGGACAGCTCCCGCAAGCTGATCCTCCCGACCAACCAGGCCGAGGTGCGCGTGGTGCTCGTGCGCGCGACCGACGTGCCGACCTACGTCGAGTACGGCGGCGCCGACCTGGGCGTGGCCGGCCGCGACGTGCTGATCGAGCACGGCGGCCAGGGCCTGTACCAGCCGCTGGACCTGCGCATCGCGCAGTGCCGCATGAGCGTCGCGGTGCGGGACGACTTCGATTACGAGAACGCCGTGCACCAGGGCTCGCGGCTGCGCGTGGCGACCAAGTACACCTCGATCGCGCGCCAGCACTTCGCCGACAAGGGCGTGCACGTGGACCTCATCAAGCTCTACGGCTCGATGGAGCTGGCGCCGCTGACCGGCCTGGCGGACGCCATCGTCGACCTGGTCTCCACCGGCAGCACGCTCAAGGCCAACCGGCTGGTCGAGGTGGAGCGGATCATGGACATCTCCTCGCGCCTGGTCGTCAACCAGGCGGCGCTCAAGCTCAAGCGCGAGGCGCTCAAGCCGCTGATCGACGCGATCGGGTCGGCCATCCCGAACGCCTGATCGACCGCCTGATCGATCGTCCGACCGACCGCCCCCGACGCCTGCCCGGAGCCCCGCCATGAGCCCAGCCCTTCAACTTCGCACCCTCGTCACCACCGACGCCGACTTCGACGCGCAATTCCAGCGCGTGCTGCACTGGTCCGCCGAGACCGATGCCGCGATCGAGTCGCGCGTCGCCGAGATCCTGGCCGACGTGCGCGCCCGCGGCGACGCCGCGGTGCTGGCGTACACCGCCCGCTTCGACCACCTGGAGGCCGCGACGCTCGGCGCGCTGGAGCTGACGCGCGAGGAGCTGCGGGCCGCCTTCGACGGCCTGCCCGCGGAGCAGGCGAAAGCCCTGACCCAGGCCGCCGAGCGGGTGCGCCGCTATCACGAGCGCCAGAAGCAGGCCTGCGGCGAGAGCTGGAGCTATCGCGACGAGGACGGCACGCTGCTGGGCCAGAAGGTCACGCCGCTGGATCGTGTCGGCATCTACGTGCCGGGCGGCAAGGCCGCGTATCCCTCGAGCGTGCTGATGAACGCGATCCCCGCGCAGGTCGCCGGCGTGCCGGAGATCGTGATGGTCGTGCCCACGCCGCGCGGCGAGAAGAATCCGCTGGTGCTGGCCGCGGCCTACGTGGCCGGCGTGCACCGCGCCTTCACCATCGGCGGCGCGCAGGCGGTGGCGGCGCTGGCCTACGGCACGGCCACCGTGCCACGCGTCGACAAGATCACCGGACCGGGCAACGCCTACGTCGCCAGCGCGAAGAAACACGTCTTCGGCCAGGTCGGCATCGACATGATCGCGGGGCCGAGCGAGATCCTCGTGCTCGCCGACGGCACGACGCCGCCGGACTGGGTCGCGATGGACCTGTTCAGCCAGGCCGAGCACGACGAGCTCGCGCAGAGCATCCTGCTGTGCCCCGACGCCGCCTACATCGCGCAGGTGCGCGAGGCCATTGAGCGCCTGCTGCCCGGGATGCCGCGCCGCGACGTGATCCGCGCGTCGCTGGAAGGGCGGGGCGCGCTGATCCACACGCGCTCGATGGAGGAGGCCTGCGAGATCAGCAATCGCATCGCGCCGGAACACCTCGAGGTCTCCAGCGCCGACCCGCACCGCTGGGAGCCGCTGCTGCGCCACGCCGGCGCGATCTTCCTGGGCGCCTACACCAGCGAGTCGCTCGGCGACTACTGCGCCGGCCCCAACCATGTGCTGCCGACCTCGGGCACGGCGCGTTTCTCCTCGCCGCTGGGCGTCTACGACTTCCAGAAGCGCTCCAGCCTGATCGAGGTCAGCGAGGCCGGCGCGCAGGTGCTGGGCCCGATCGCCGCGACGCTGGCCTACGGCGAAGGCCTGCAGGCGCATGCGCAGGCGGCGGAGTTCCGGCTCAAGCGCTGAGGCCGCGTCGGCGGCCGCCCCGCCTGCGCAGATTTCACGCGGCGGCGCCGGGCAAACCCTGGCTCGCGGATAAGCCGCCACTTTTGACGCTGTTTTGAGGTTCGCCCGCCGGGGCGGACGTTCTAGGATTCGCCGACATCTCCACAAGAGGACGGCGAAGCATGAAGGTCTCCGATCTGCGCGTCGGTGTGCGCATCTCCCTGGGGTTTGCAGCGGTGCTGCTGGCCACGGTGCTCGTGGGCATCGTGGCCATCAACCGCATGCAGGCGATTCAGAAGAACGTCGAGGACATGGGCGGGGACTGGATCCCGTCGATCAACGCCATCAACGCGCTGCGCGGGCAGCTCAACGAGCTGCGGCGCGCCGAGATGTCGATGTGCCTGAAGGAAGTGGTCCTCGAGGTCGAGGAGCAGCAGGAGCGCATCAAGACGCTGCGCGAGAAGACGCTGCCCGAGCTGGCCAAGACCTACGAGACGATGGTCAGCACGCCGCAGGAGTCCGAGCAGTGGAAGGACGCCAAGGCGCAGTACGCCGCCTACCTGGGCATCCAGGACCGGCTGATCGCGGCGCGCAAGGCCGGCAACCGCGGCGAGTACCTGGCCACCGTCAGCGGCGAATCCAGCAAGGCCTTCGGTGCCGTCATCGGCGCGACGCAGAAGCTGGTGGACATCAACACCCAGGGGGCCGAGGCCGACGTCGAAGCGTCGCGCGCGGTCTACAAGGCCGTGCTCACGACGATGGGCGTGCTGATCGTCGCCGCGCTGGCGGCCGGCGGCGCGCTGGCCTTCTACCTGACCCGCAGCACCGTCCGGCCGCTGACCGACATGGTGGGCGTCGCCAGCCGCGTCGCCGAGGGCGACCTGACCGTCGACATCGACACCTCGCGTCGCGACGAGCTGGGACAGCTGGCGCAAGCGCTCTCGGCGATGCAGGGCGCGCTCAACCGCTCGCTGTCGACGGTGCGCACCAGCGCGGAGAGCATCGCGATGTCCAGCGGCGAGGTGGCTGCGGGCAGCAGCGACCTGTCGGCGCGGACCGAGCAGATGGCCTCCAGCCTGGAGGAGACCTCGGCCACGATGCAGGCGCTGACCGACACGGTGCGCATGAACGCGGACGCCACGCGCCAGGCCAGCCAGCTCGCGCTCAACGCCAGCCAGGTCGCCGACCGCGGCGGCGTGGTGGTGTCCGAGGTGGTCAGCACGATGGACCAGATCAATGCGTCCTCGCGCAAGATCGCTGACATCATCGGCACCATCGACGGCATCGCCTTCCAGACCAACATCCTGGCGCTGAACGCGGCGGTGGAAGCCGCCCGCGCCGGCGAGCAGGGCCGCGGCTTCGCGGTGGTGGC
>NZ_VOSR01000195.1:0-5248 GCF_007997345.1 Mitsuaria sp. TWR114 | reverse complement strand
TGGCGAAAGCGGCTTCGATGTTCTTTAAGAATTTACAGCCGATAAGCGTGGGCGTCTGAACGAGCGACCTGAGAAGGTTAAATCTTTAGACGCTCACGGAAATGAATGAAGCTATGAAAGTAGTCTTTGTTCGATTCCGTTGAGTATTCAAGATCGAACTGTAGAGTTTGATCCTGGCTCAGATTGAACGCTGGCGGCATGCCTTACACATGCAAGTCGAACGGTAACGCGGGGCAACCTGGCGACGAGTGGCGAACGGGTGAGTAATGTATCGGAACGTGCCCAGTTGTGGGGGATAACTGCTCGAAAGAGCAGCTAATACCGCATACGACCTGAGGGTGAAAGCGGGGGATCGCAAGACCTCGCGCAGTTGGAGCGGCCGATATCAGATTAGGTAGTTGGTGGGGTAAAGGCTCACCAAGCCAACGATCTGTAGCTGGTCTGAGAGGACGACCAGCCACACTGGGACTGAGACACGGCCCAGACTCCTACGGGAGGCAGCAGTGGGGAATTTTGGACAATGGGGGCAACCCTGATCCAGCCATGCCGCGTGCGGGAAGAAGGCCTTCGGGTTGTAAACCGCTTTTGTCAGGGAAGAAAAGACTCCTGTTAATACCGGGGGTTCATGACGGTACCTGAAGAATAAGCACCGGCTAACTACGTGCCAGCAGCCGCGGTAATACGTAGGGTGCAAGCGTTAATCGGAATTACTGGGCGTAAAGCGTGCGCAGGCGGTTATGCAAGACAGATGTGAAATCCCCGGGCTCAACCTGGGAACTGCATTTGTGACTGCATGGCTAGAGTACGGCAGAGGGGGATGGAATTCCGCGTGTAGCAGTGAAATGCGTAGATATGCGGAGGAACACCGATGGCGAAGGCAATCCCCTGGGCCTGTACTGACGCTCATGCACGAAAGCGTGGGGAGCAAACAGGATTAGATACCCTGGTAGTCCACGCCCTAAACGATGTCAACTGGTTGTTGGGAGGGTTTCTTCTCAGTAACGTAGCTAACGCGTGAAGTTGACCGCCTGGGGAGTACGGCCGCAAGGTTGAAACTCAAAGGAATTGACGGGGACCCGCACAAGCGGTGGATGATGTGGTTTAATTCGATGCAACGCGAAAAACCTTACCTACCCTTGACATGCCAGGAATCTTGCAGAGATGTGAGAGTGCTCGAAAGAGAACCTGGACACAGGTGCTGCATGGCCGTCGTCAGCTCGTGTCGTGAGATGTTGGGTTAAGTCCCGCAACGAGCGCAACCCTTGTCATTAGTTGCTACGAAAGGGCACTCTAATGAGACTGCCGGTGACAAACCGGAGGAAGGTGGGGATGACGTCAGGTCATCATGGCCCTTATGGGTAGGGCTACACACGTCATACAATGGCCGGGACAGAGGGCTGCCAACCCGCGAGGGGGAGCTAATCCCAGAAACCCGGTCGTAGTCCGGATCGCAGTCTGCAACTCGACTGCGTGAAGTCGGAATCGCTAGTAATCGCGGATCAGCTTGCCGCGGTGAATACGTTCCCGGGTCTTGTACACACCGCCCGTCACACCATGGGAGCGGGTTCTGCCAGAAGTAGTTAGCCTAACCGCAAGGAGGGCGATTACCACGGCAGGGTTCGTGACTGGGGTGAAGTCGTAACAAGGTAGCCGTATCGGAAGGTGCGGCTGGATCACCTCCTTTCTAGAGAATGACGAGACCGCCAGGTGGCTTCGGTTGCCTGGGAGAGTCGAGTCCACAAATAGCGAGTTCAGCGCGCCCACACTTATCGGCTGTAGACACACAACAGTGAGTGAGAAAAACGCGTGAGCCTGGCGAGCTGGCCTTGCCGGTTGGCGCGATGCAGGGGCACGCAAGAGATGCGTGGGTCTGTAGCTCAGTCGGTTAGAGCACCGTCTTGATAAGGCGGGGGTCGCTGGTTCGAATCCAGCCAGACCCACCACGAGGATCGACAAGATCTTGGGGGATTAGCTCAGCTGGGAGAGCACCTGCTTTGCAAGCAGGGGGTCGTCGGTTCGATCCCGTCATCCTCCACCAATCACTTCACAGGGTGGCAAACCACAGCGTCAGGACTGGACGCTGTGGTTTGCCAGTCTCGACTTTGAAAGTCGGCTGTTGTTCTTTAACAATTCGTAGAGTCGAATCAGCGTTGCTGGCGGAAAGCTGGCGCTCGTAAAGGGGCGCTCGGCACCGTGCCGCCAGCGACATTTGATTGCGTCACCAGACTTCAACTCTGAAATTCAGAGAAGAAATTGAAGAACGGCGAAAACGCGTGATACTCAATGAATGCTCGAGTTGTCGAGCATCTGTCCTTGACGACATCTGCGGATGTCAAAGTTATAGGGTCAAGTGACTAAGTGCATGTGGTGGATGCCTTGGCGATTACAGGCGACGAAGGACGTGATAGCCTGCGATAAGCTTCGGGGAGCTGGCAAATAAGCTTTGATCCGGAGATTTCCGAATGGGGAAACCCACCTCGTTTAGAGGTATCGCACACTGAATACATAGGTGTGCGAGGCGAACCGGGCGAACTGAAACATCTCAGTAGCTCGAGGAAAAGACATCAACCGAGATTCCGAAAGTAGTGGCGAGCGAAATCGGAGTAGCCCTCGTGTTTTAGCAGTTGGCATATCAGAACGGAATGGAAAGTCCGGCCATAGCGGGTGATAGCCCCGTATGAGAAATGTCGATTGTGGAACTAGGCACGAATAGAGTAGGGCGGGACACGTGAAATCCTGTCTGAATATGGGGGGACCATCCTCCAAGGCTAAATACTCGTAATCGACCGATAGCGAACAAGTACCGTGAGGGAAAGGCGAAAAGAACCCCGGGAGGGGAGTGAAATAGATCCTGAAACCGCATGCATACAAAAAGTAGGAGCCCGCAAGGGTGACTGCGTACCTTTTGTATAATGGGTCAGCGACTTACATTCAGTGGCGAGGTTAACCGAATAGGGTAGCCGTAGAGAAATCGAGTCCGAATAGGGCGAATTAGTCGCTGGGTGTAGACCCGAAACCAGGTGATCTATCCATGGCCAGGATGAAGGTACCGTAACAGGTGCTGGAGGTCCGAACCGACTAGTGTTGCAAAACTAGCGGATGAGCTGTGGATAGGGGTGAAAGGCTAAACAAACCTGGAGATAGCTGGTTCTCTCCGAAAACTATTTAGGTAGTGCCTCAAGTATTACCTTCGGGGGTAGAGCACTGTTTAGGCTAGGGGGTCATGGCGACTTACCAAACCTATGCAAACTCCGAATACCGAAGAGTACAGCTTGGGAGACAGAGCACCGGGTGCTAACGTCCGGACTCAAGAGGGAAACAACCCAGACCGCCAGCTAAGGTCCCTAAAATTGGCTAAGTGGGAAACGAAGTGGGAAGGCTAAAACAGTCAGGATGTTGGCTTAGAAGCAGCCATCATTTAAAGAAAGCGTAATAGCTCACTGATCGAGTCGTCCTGCGCGGAAGATGTAACGGGGCTAAGCCAGTTACCGAAGCTGCGGATGCACAGTTTACTGTGCGTGGTAGGAGAGCGTTCTGTACGCCTGTGAAGGTGGGTCGTGAGGCCTGCTGGAGGTATCAGAAGTGCGAATGCTGACATGAGTAGCGTTAAAGGGGGTGAAAAGCCCCCTCGCCGTAAGCGCAAGGTTTCCTACGCAACGTTCATCGGCGTAGGGTGAGTCGGCCCCTAAGGCGAGGCAGAGATGCGTAGCTGATGGGAAACAGGTCAATATTCCTGTACCGATCAATAGTGCGATGTGGGGACGGAGAAGGTTAGCTCAGCCGGGTGTTGGATGTCCCGGTTCAAGCCTGTAGTCGTGCCTGGTAGGCAAATCCGCCGGGCTTAGATGAGGGGTGATAACGAGTCTGCTTGCAGACGAAGTGAGTGATACCCTGCTTCCAGGAAAAGCCACTAAGCTTCAGCTATTGACGACCGTACCGCAAACCGACACTGGTGCGCGTGATGAGTATTCTCAGGCGCTTGAGAGAACTCTGGAGAAGGAACTCGGCAAATTGACACCGTAACTTCGGAAGAAGGTGTGCCTTTAGTAGGTGAAGCCCCCGCGGGCCAAGCCCAATGAGGCCGCAGAGAATCGGTGGCTGCGACTGTTTATTAAAAACACAGCACTCTGCAAAGACGAAAGTCGACGTATAGGGTGTGACGCCTGCCCGGTGCTGGAAGATTAAATGATGGGGTGCAAGCTCTTGACTGAAGTCCCAGTAAACGGCGGCCGTAACTATAACGGTCCTAAGGTAGCGAAATTCCTTGTCGGGTAAGTTCCGACCTGCACGAATGGCGTAACGATGGCCACACTGTCTCCTCCAGAGACTCAGCGAAGTTGAAATGTTTGTGATGATGCAATCTCCCCGCGGAAAGACGGAAAGACCCCATGAACCTTTACTGTAGCTTTACATTGGACTTTGAACAGATCTGTGTAGGATAGGTGGGAGGCTTTGAAACCTGGTCGCTAGATCAGGTGGAGCCAACGTTGAAATACCACCCTGGTGTGTTTGAGGTTCTAACCTTGGCCCGTTATCCGGGTTGGGGACAGTGTATGGTGGGCAGTTTGACTGGGGCGGTCTCCTCCCAAAGTGTAACGGAGGAGTTCGAAGGTACGCTAAATACGGTCGGAAATCGTGTTGATAGTGCATTGGCATAAGCGTGCTTGACTGCGAGACTGACAAGTCGAGCAGGTACGAAAGTAGGACAAAGTGATCCGGTGGTTCTGTATGGAAGGGCCATCGCTCAACGGATAAAAGGTACTCTGGGGATAACAGGCTGATACCGCCCAAGAGTTCATATCGACGGCGGTGTTTGGCACCTCGATGTCGGCTCATCTCATCCTGGGGCTGTAGCCGGTCCCAAGGGTATGGCTGTTCGCCATTTAAAGAGGTACGTGAGCTGGGTTTAAAACGTCGTGAGACAGTTTGGTCCCTATCTTCCGTGGGCGCTGCAAGATTGAGAGAGCCTGCTCCTAGTACGAGAGGACCGGAGTGGACGCACCTCTGGTGTATCGGTTGTCACGCCAGTGGCATCGCCGAGTAGCTAAGTGCGGAAGAGATAACCGCTGAAAGCATCTAAGCGGGAAACTCGTCTCAAGATGAGTCTTGCCGGGGCCTAGAGCCCCCTGAAGGGTCGTTCAAGACCAGGACGTTGATAGGCTGGGTGTGGAAGCGCAGTAATGCGTTAAGCTAACCAGTACTAATTGCCCGTGCGGCTTGACCCTATAACTTTGACAGTCCCATCGAC
>NZ_VOSR01000194.1:0-5650 GCF_007997345.1 Mitsuaria sp. TWR114 | reverse complement strand
GCATGCCTACGAGGGCCTGACCCGCTACAACGAGCAGTGGGAGATCGAGCCCTGCCTGGCCACGAAGTGGACGACGCTCAGCCCGACGCAGGTGCGCTTCGAGCTGCGCAAGGGTGTGAAGTTCCACGACGGCTCGCCCTTCACCGCCGACGACGTGGTCTTCAGCTTCGACCGCGTCCGCCAGCCGCAGGGCACGATGCAGATCTACGTCACCGGCATCAAGGAAATCAGGAAGGTCGACGACTTCACGGTCGACCTGATCCTCGACTCGCCGCAGCCCATCCTGCTGCGCAACCTGGTCGACTTCCGGATCATGAGCAAGGCCTGGTCCGAGAAGAACCGGGCCACGCAGATGGCCGATTACAAGGCCAAGGACGAGAACTACGCCAGCCGCCACGCCGCCGGCACCGGGCCCTACGAGATCACCTCGTGGCAGCCCGACCAGAAGGTCTCGATGGTCATCAACAAGGGCTGGTGGGACAGGAACAAGGGCAACATCACCGAGGTCAGCTACATCCCGATCAAGTCGGACCCGACCCGCGTCGCGGCGCTGACCTCGGGCGACGTGGACCTGTTGACCGACGTGCCCACGCAGGACGTCGGCGCGCTCAAGGCCGATGCCAAGCTCAAGTCGATCGACGGTCCCGAGACCCGCACCATCTTCTTCGCGATGGACCTGGGCAGCGACGAACTGCGCGGCGCGTCGGTCAAGGGCAAGAACCCCTTCAAGGACGTGCGCGTGCGCGAGGCGCTGTCGCTGGCCATCGACCGCGAAGCCATCAAGCGCAGCATCATGCGCGGGCTGTCGGTGCCGGCGGCGCTGATGGTCGCGCCCGGCGTGCACGGCTACGACGCGGCGCTGGACAAGCCTCGCGCGCCCGATATCGCCAAGGCGAAGAAGCTGCTCGCCGATGCCGGCTACCCCAGCGGCTTCGAGGTCCCGCTGAACTGCCCCAACAACCGCTACGTCAACGACGAGAAGGTCTGCCTGGCCGTCGTGTCGATGTGGAGCAAGATCGGCATCACCGCGCGGCTGACCGCGCAGCCGATGTCGCAACACAGCCAGCTGTTCCAGCGCTTCGAGGCCCCGCTGTACATGCTGGGCTGGGGCGTGTCCACGCGCGACGCGCTGTATGCGATGCAGGCGTTGGCGCGCACCCGCAGCGGCGGCGCGGATGGCAGCTTCAATTTCTCCAAGGTCAGCGATCCCGCGCTCGACAAGCTGATCGACGCCGCGAAGAGCGAAAGCGACACCGCCAAGCGCGACGCGCTGCTGCGCGACGGCCTGGTGCTGATCCGCGATCAATACCTCTTCATCCCGCTGCACCACCAGGTGCGGCCGTGGGCGATGCGCGCCAACCTGCAGACGCTGCACCGCTCCAACGATCGGCCCGAGGCGCGCTTCACGACGATCAAGTGAGCGGCCCGCCGCCGAAGGGCCGGCGCGCGGACTGAAGGACCGGCCGCGGGGCTGGGTTTTCCGGTCCGGCCCTGGGGCAATCCCCAGGGTGGACCTCGCTCCCGGACCGGGTCCCGACGGCTAGTATCCAGGCGACTTCACGTTTGCTTAACGACGTTGCCAAGGGAGCTACCGCTCATGTCGAGGAAATCCATCGGACCGATCCGGTCCGCGCGCCTGTTGCTGTCCGCCGCCGCCGTCGGTGCCGCCGCCCTGATGGGCGCGGCCCTGGCCGCCCACGAGGCGCTCGCCGCCCCGCTGCGCTGGGCCGCGCAGAACGACGTGCTCACGCTGGACCCGCATTCGCAGAACCACAGCACCACCAACGCGATCTCGATGCATGCCTACGAGGGCCTGACCAGGTACGACCGCCAGTACCAGGTCGAGCCCGCGCTGGCCACCAAGTGGACGCAGACCGGCCCCACGAGCTGGCGCTTCGAGCTGCGCAAGGGCGTCAAGTTCCATGACGGTTCGCCGTTCACCGCCGACGACGTGGTGTTCTCCTTCCACCGCATCAAGCAGCCGGTGGGCACGATGCATCCGTTCGTGGCCGGCGTGGCCGACATCAAGAAGGTCGACAGCCACACCGTCGACGTGATCCTGTCGGCGCCCAATCCGATCGTGCTGCGGCAGTTCGTCGACTTCCGCATCATGAGCAAGGCCTGGGCGGAGAAGAACAAGGCGATCAACCTGCCCGACTTCAAGGCCAAGGAAGAGACCTTCGCCACGCGCAACGCCAACGGCACCGGCCCGTACCGGATCACCGGCTGGCAGCCGGACCAGCGCATCACGATGGTCCAGAACAAGGACTGGTGGGACGCGAAGAACGCGACCAATGTCGACGAGGTGATCTACACGCCGATCAAGTCCGACCCCACGCGCGTCGCGGCGCTGCTGTCGGGCGACGTGGACCTGCTGTCCGACATCCCGACGCAGGACGTGGGCCGCCTGAAGGCCGACGGCAAGCTGACGGTGCTGGAAGGCAGCGAGACCCGCACGATCTTCATCGGCATGGACCAGGGCAGCGAGCAGCTCAAGGGCAGCAACATCACCGGCAAGAACCCGTTCAAGGACAAGCGGGTGCGGGAGGCGATGTCGCTGGCCATCGACCGCGAGGCGATCAAGCGCGCGACGATGCGTGGCCTGTCGGTGCCCGCCGGCATCATGGTCGCGCCGGGCGTCAACGGCAATGCGCCGGACATCGACGTGCCGACCAAGGTGGACGCCGAGCGCGCCCGCAAGCTGCTGGCCGACGCCGGTTATCCGGGCGGCTTCGAAGTGCCGATGAACTGCCCCAACAACCGCTACGTCAACGACGAGGAGATCTGCCTGGCGGTGGTGTCGATGTGGAGCAAGGTCGGCATCAAGGCGCGCCTGCAGACGGAGTCGTTCAGCACCTTCAGCCCGAAGCTGCAGGCCTTCGAGTACCCGCTGTTCCTGTACGGCTGGGGCGTGCCCACCTATGACGCGCTGTACACGATGCAGTCGCTGGCGCGCACGCGGGTTGGTGGCGCGGACGGCAGCGGCAACTACTTCCGGCTGAGCGACGCCAAGCTCGACCAGATCATCGACGCCGCGAAGGTCGAGGGCGACGTGGCCAAGCGCAACGCGCTGCTGAAGGACGGGCTGGTGCGCATCCGCGACGAGGTGTTCTTCATCCCGCTGCACCACCAGGTGCGTCCGTGGGCGATGAAGAAGAACGTCACGACGCCCCACCGCTCCGACGACCGGCCGGAAGCGCGGTTCACGACGATCAAGTGAGCGCCGAAGGCGGCGGCGCCTGCCGCCGCCTCGAGGGATCAGGCCGCGGCCTGCGGCACAGCCGGGGAGCGTCCGCAACGCGCAGCTCGCCCGACTGCCGGTCGTTCGTCCCCGCGCCTCGACCTCCGTTCACCCTGTAGCAGGGCAGGCATCGTCACGCCACGCCGTCGGCGACGCGGCTCGGTGGCTGAGCCCATTTCAGCAGCACCTCGACCAGCTCGGCCGGCACGATCGGTTTGCCGATGTGGGCGTCCATGCCCGCCGCCAGGCAGGCTTGGCGATCCTCGTCCATCGCCGCCGCCGTCATCGCGACGATCGGCAGGCCCTCGCCCTGCGGCAGCAGCCGGATGCAGCGGGTGGCCTCGATGCCGCCCATCTCCGGCATCTGCATGTCCATCAGCACCAGGTCGAAAGCGCGCTCGCGGACCAGGTCCACCGCCTGCAGCCCGTTGCCGGCAATCGTCACCGCCAGGCCGCCCAGTTCCAGGAAGGCCTGCGCCACCTGCTGGTTGACCGGGTCGTCCTCGACCAGCAGCACCTGCGCGCCCCGCAAGGACCGCAGCGCCTCGTCCAGCGTCTTCTCCAGCGGGCGCGCGATCCGCGGTGCCTCGGTGCCATGCTGCAGTCGCACGATCGCCTCGAACAGCCGGGACGGCGTCACCGGCTTGACCAGCACCTGCAGGCCCTCGCGCGGCCCGAGTTCGCGCTCGAGCGCATCGACGTGATGCTGCCCCGTCAGCACCAGCACGCGCGGCGTCGGCAGCCCCCGTTCGGCGCAGATCGTCTCCATCTTCTCCAGCACCGCCGCGGCGCCGGTCTTGCCGTCCAGCACCAGCAGCTCATACGGCAGCTCGTGGCTCGCGGCGCGCTGGAACTTGAAGACCGCGTCGTCGACGAAAGCTGCCGCGCTCACCTGGAAGCGCCAGCTCGACAGCATGCTGATCCAGGCCTCGCGCTCGGTCGGCGGTCCGTCCATCACCAGCGCGCGCATGCCGCGGATCCGATGCAGGTCGCGCCGCGGTTCACCCGCCGCCGTCAGTCCGAACCAGGCGCTGAAGCGGAAGGTCGAGCCGCTCCCCAGCTCGCTGTCGACCGCGATCTCGCCGCCCATCAGCGCCACCAGGCGCCGGCAGATCGCCAGCCCCAGGCCGGTGCCGCCGAAGCGGCGCGCGGTGCCGGACTCGCCCTGCGCGAAGGCCTCGAAGAGCCGCTCGCGGGTCTCGCGGCTCATGCCGATGCCGGTATCGCGCACCGCCAGCCGCAGGCCGACGCGCTCGGGCGTGCGCTCGATCAACTCCACGCGGATCACGATCTCGCCGCGCGGCGTGAACTTGATCGCGTTGCCGACCAGGTTGTTCAGCACCTGCGTCAGCCGGAAGGCATCGCCGACGACACGCGGCGGCACCTCCCGGTCGATGTCGAAGACCAGGTCCAGGCCGGTCTCCTCCAGCCGCGCCGAGAACAGCTCGCCGACGTTCTCCACCACCTCCTCGATGCCGAACTCCTCGGCCTCCAGGCTGATCTTGCCGGCCTCGACCTTGGAGTAGTCCAGGATGTCGTTCAGCAGCGCGAGCAGCGCCTTCGACGAGGTGTGGGCCTTGGCGACATAGTCGCGCTGCCGGCCTTCGAGCGGGCCCTGCAGCGCCAGATGGGTCAGCCCGATCACGGCATTCATCGGGGTGCGGATCTCGTGGCTCATGCTGGCCAGGAACAGGCTCTTCGAGGCGTTGGCCCGCTGCGCCTCGTCGCGCGCCAGCGCCAGCTCCGCGGCGCGTTGCCGTTCGCGGCCATGCGCCTGCGCCAGGCGCGCGTACAGCACGGCGTTCTCGAACAGCAGTTCCGCCAGCACCGCGCTGCAGGCCAGCAGGCCGTAGATGCGGCCCGCGTAGAAGCCCAGGTCGTAGCGGCCGCCGTTGAGCATGGCCGACAGGGCGATGTCGCACAGCCAGGCCACCATCACCACCATCAGGCCCAGGTCCAGCATGCTGGCATCGCGCCGCCGTGGCAGCAGCGCCAGCAGCGCGGCGATGCACAGGACCCAGACGGTGCCGACCGTCACCAGCATCGCCGGCGTGTAGCGGTTGCCGCTCATGATCGCCGGCAACAGCGCGTGGCCGGCGGTCGCCAGCGCCGTCAGGCCGACGCCGAGGATCAGCGCCGCCGCAGTCGCGAGCACCGCGGTGCGTCGCTCGCCGGCGGCATCGGCATCGGCATCGGGCGCCGGCGTCCCGCGGCGCATCCAGGCGTAGACGACCACGAAGAGCGGAAAGCCGCCATGCCAGAACATGTAGATCCAGGCCGTCGATTGCGGCCCGGCGCCCAGCACGCCGCCGGGCGCGAACAGTCCGGGGAAAGACAGCGCGTGGCCGATGGTGATGGTGGCCGTGAACAGGTAGCCGCTGGCCAGCACCGCCAGCGCGCGCAGGCGCG
>NZ_VOSR01000193.1:0-5988 GCF_007997345.1 Mitsuaria sp. TWR114 | reverse complement strand
CGCGCGATCATCATCGACGAGTGCACCGCCGAACACACCGACCTGCTCGAGGCCCTGCTGGGCAAGCTCAGCGTCCGGCTGATGAAGCTGCCGGGCGTGGTGGGCGTGCGCATCAAGGTGACCAAGCTCGAAATCTTCCCCGACTGCCAGGTCGCGATCTCCGCCGAATGTGGCACCTGGTAGGACCACCCCCTACGCGCTGACGCGCGCCCCCTCAAGGGGGCGGGCCTGGCGGCCCGGCAGAGCCGGCTCCGCGGGCCCCGCTTGATGAATACATTGAGGACAGAACATGACCGACTCGACCACCACCCTTGAAGGCCTCGACTTGGCCGCCGCCGCGGACGCCGCGGCCAAGAAGCATGCGCATGAGATGAACAAGCTCAGCAAGCGCCTGCATCGCCAGGTGGGCCAGGCGATCGCCGACTTCAACATGATCGAGGACGGCGACAAGGTCATGGTCTGCGTGTCCGGCGGCAAGGACAGCTACTCGCTGCTGGACATCCTGATCAACCTGCGCGACCGCGCGCCGATCAAGTTCGACATCGTCGCCGTCAACCTCGACCAGAAGCAGCCCGGCTTCCCGGAGGACGTGCTGCCCGCCTACCTGAAGTCGCGCGGCGTGGACTTCCACATCGAGGAGCAGGACACCTACTCCATCGTCAAGCGCCTGGTGCCGGAGGGCAAGACGACCTGCTCGCTGTGCTCGCGGCTGCGTCGCGGCATCCTGTACCGCGTGGCGGGAGAGCTCGGCGCGACCAAGATCGCGCTCGGGCACCACCGCGACGACATCGTCACCACGCTGATGCTGAACATGTTCTTCGGCAGCCGGATGAAGGGCATGCCGCCCAAGCTGGTCAGCGACGACGGGAAGAACGTCGTGATCCGGCCGCTGGCGTATGTGAAGGAGTCGGACCTGGAACGCTGGGCCGAGCACCGCGAGTTCCCGATCATTCCGTGCAACCTGTGCGGCAGCCAGCCCAACCTCCAGCGCGCGACGGTGAAGGCGATGCTGCAGGATTGGGACCGCCGCTTCCCGGGGCGTGTCGACAACATGTTCACCGCGATGGGGAACATCGTGACCTCGCACATGATGGATCGCGAGCTGTTCCCGTTCCAGACGATCAAGGCCACCGGGGCGCCGGTCGCCGATGGGGACATCGCGTTCGATGAGGATGAGCAGTGCGGCACGCCGGCGCCGGCCACCGGGGTGGTCAAGCTGGTTCGCCCCGGGCAAGCCCCGGCACCGCTGGACGATGCGGGCGAGGCCTATTCGGCGGCGGATGACTGAGCGCCCATCGGTGGAGTGACAACGGTTCATGCGTGAGGGCCAGCGACCGTAGCAGTCATGCCGCACGCCGGCTTCGCGCTTTCATACGAAGAGATACCCCGCATTGACCGTGCCGTCACGCGGCTCCCACACACGGGTCAACCGCGCGAGGCCACAATCGTTGCACCGTCACGCCGCGTACTGGCGTCATCACCGGGCGCGGCAACTGCCCCGGCTGACGACCGTCAGCGGCATTTGACCTGGAGGTCTCCATGTTCACCTTGAATCGTCGACTGGCCCTGGCGAGCCTCGGCGCGGCAGCCGTGCTGTCGCTCACCGCGTGTGCCTCGCTCAATTCCGTTTCGGCCGATGCCCAGAGCTTCGGCTCCTGGCCCGCTGCCCGGCAGGCGGGCACCTTCGCCTTCGAGCGACTGCCCTCGCAGCAACGCGACGCCGCAGGTCAGGCGACGCTCGAGGACGCCGCCCGCGGCGCGCTGCTCAAGGCCGGCTTCACCGAGGCCAGCGATCCGAAGGCGGCGGACGTGCTGGTGTCGCTCGGCGCCCGCATCACCCGCACCGCCACCGCGCCGTGGGACGACCCGCTGTGGTGGCGCTGGAACGGCAGCTACTGGGGCTGGCGCTACGGCCCCGCCTGGCGGCCGTACTACAGCCGCTGGGGTTACGCCTACCCGATGGACCCGATGATGGAGCGCCGCTACGACCGCGAGGTCGCCATGCTGCTGCGCGACCGCAAGTCCAACGAGCCGCTGTACGAGGCCCGCGCCTCCAGCGACGGTTTCACCGAGGGCGGCAAGGAGCTGTTCGGCGCGCTGTTCGAGGCCTCGATGGCCGACTTCCCGGCCACCCGCCCCGAGCCGCACCGCGTGAGCGTGCAGCTGACGCCTTCCAAGTAGGGCCTTCGGGCGCCGGACCCCGGCGGGTCGCCGCGGACGGCGCCCGCCGCCGGTGCCAACAATCGGCGACAACCGGTCACGGCGCCGCCCTCAGGGGCGTCGCGGGCGGCCCCGATAATCGCGGTCTCTCCAACAGGGAACCGCGATTTTTCTTATGTCGCTGAACATCGTCGTCATGGCCGCGGGCAAGGGCACCCGCATGAAGTCCAGCCTGCCCAAGGTGCTCCACAAGCTGGCCGGCCGCGCGTTGCTGCGGCATGTGCTGGCCAACACCGCGTCCTTGCAGGCGGACGCGCGCATCGTCATCACCGGCCACGGTGCCGACCAGGTCGAGGCGGCCATCGCTGGCGAGGGCGTGCGCTTCGTGCGTCAGGAGCCGCAGCTGGGCACCGGCCATGCGATCCAGCAGACCGTCCCGGCGCTCACGGCCGGCGGCAGCACGCTCATCCTCAGCGGCGACACCCCGCTCATCAGCACCGCCACGACGCGTGCCCTGGTCGAGGCCTGCGGCGGCGAGCGGCTGGTGCTGCTGACCATCGAATACGCCGATCCCACCGGCTACGGTCGCATCGTGCGCGATGGCGAGCAGGTCAAGGCCATCGTCGAGCACAAGGACGCCAGCGACGAGCAGCGCCGCCTCCGCGAGTGCTACACCGGCATCATGGCCGCGCCGACCGAGGCGCTGAAGCGCTGGGTCGGTCAGCTCGACAACAAGAACGCGCAGGGCGAGTACTACCTGACCGACATCGTCGCGATGGCGGTCGCCGAGGGCGTGCCGGTGGTCGGCGTGAAGACCGCGGACGAGACCGAGGTCCTGGGCGTCAACAGCCCGTCCCAGCTGGCGCACCTGGAGCGCCGCTTCCAGCTCGTGCAGGCCGAGGCCTTGATGACTGCCGGCGTGCGCCTGGCCGATCCTTCGCGCTTCGACCTGCGCGGCTCGCTGCACTGCGGCAAGGATGTCGAGATCGACGTCAACTGCGTCTTCGAAGGCGAGGTCACGCTGGGCGACGGCGTGCGCATCGGCGCCAACTGCGTGATCCGCAACGCCACGATCGGCGCCGGCGCCCGCATCCATGAGTTCACCCACATCGATGGCGAGGCCGCTGGCGCCAGCGTCGGCGAGGGCGCGCTCATCGGCCCCTTCGCACGGCTGCGCCCCGGTGCGAAGCTGGGCGCCGAGGTCCACATCGGCAACTTCGTCGAGGTCAAGAACTCCACGCTGGCCAAGGGGGCCAAGGCCAATCACCTGGCCTACCTCGGCGATGCCACGGTCGGCGAGCGGGTCAACTACGGCGCCGGCAGCATCACCGCCAACTACGACGGTGCCAACAAGCACCGCACCACCATCGGCGCGGACGTGCACGTCGGTTCCAACTGCGTGCTGGTGGCCCCGGTCACCCTGGGCGACGGCGCCACCATCGGCGGCGGTTCCACCATCACCAAGGACGTCGAACCGGGCGGCCTCGCTGTGGCGCGCGGCCGACAAACCGTGATTTCCGGCTGGTCCCGCCCCAAGAAGGTGAAGTGATTCACCCAAATAGGCCAGGAACTGCGTAAGCTCTGCCACTCGTGTCACGAAGTGTGACAAGTTCACGGGATTGAGATCCACGGCGTTTGCCGGGTTGGCGTTCCCCCCAAGCTGCGGGAGGCGCGTTTGCCACGGCTTCCCTAGGATCCTTTTCGTTGACCGGCTGACCCGCTGTTCCCAGCTGAATCCTTATGGCGAACTCCAAAACTGCTGCTCTGCTGCTGCCCCAGGATGACGACGTGACAGTCGTGCCGCCGGCGTCTGCCGGGCTGGATGCGTTGGCGGATTGTTCCGAGGATCCGGCGGCGCAGGCGGCTCGTGCCGAGGCGCTGGAGCAGCTCGCGATGTCGCACGCGATGTGCGATCAGGCGGCGGATGCCTGCTTCTACCTGTGCCGTAGCCTGGGATTGGCGCGTCAACAGCAGACGCCGGATGCTGCGCCTGATCTGGAGTTGCTGTTCCAGCTGTTGGGTGCGCTGGCGGATTTGCCGAGCGAGGTCTCGGCGCTGCCGCTGCCGGAAGGCGAGGCCGATGGTCTGGGCGTGGCGGAACTCTGTCATCAGCTGAGCGCTGCCCGTGACTTGACGACTGCCGCGTGGCACGAAGCCACCGAATCCGACGCATCAATCGCGGCATGCCCCGCCGCTCCCGCTCACGCGCTGCACTGACTCCGTCGCGCCCCACCACGGGCCTTCGGCAACCGCCACTGGCCTTCCGCCACGGCCTTTCGCCCGCCACGGCCTTTCGCAATCGCCACGGCCTTTCGCAATCGCCACGGCTTTTCGCAATCGCTACAGCCTTTCGCAACCGCCACGGCAGCGCTAAAAGGCTGCCAATCTAGGCGCAAAGCGCAGCCATAGCGGGGCTATGGCGAGCATTTGCAACGACGAGTGGCAGCCTTTTAGCGCTGCCGTTCGTGGCAGGAGATGAGGCGGCTGACGCGGGATACAGACAAGCCGAGTTCGCGGGCGAGAGCAGTCATGGACTGGCCGCCTTCGGTGTGGGCGCGATAGAGGGCTTCTTCGCGGCTGGCGGAGGCTTTGAGCCAGTCGCCCCAGCGTCTGGGGCGTGGGGTGCGAGGCGGATGCTCGCTCTGCCGCACGGTGCGCTGCACGAAGGCCGCATCCCCAAGAAAGATCTGGTGCCGCAACTGCCCCCAGATATCCAGGTCCGGTTCCGACTCCACGATCGCCTGGTAGCGCTGCGCCGCCTTGCGCCGATCCGCCGCGTTCTGCGGTACGCGCCCCAGCACGTTGGTCCACAGCCCCTCGACCTCCAGCCACTCCGGCGCCGCCACCAGCCCCGCATGCGCCTGCAGGCTGCTCCAGCGCCACGCCACCGGCGAAGACGCCAACCCGGCGCGCCGCCCGATCAACTCCACATACCGGCAAGCATCCAGCAGCAGATGCTCCCGATCCACCAGCACCGCCTTGAACCGCCCCTGGAACACATGCCCGATCTGCCCATGCCGGCGGTTGTGCGCCTGCGTATACACCCCATTGAGATGCCGCATCAATCGCGACAGATTCGCCTGCCGCGTGAACAGCAGCAGCTCGTAATGCTCGCGCCCCAGCCCGTAGGCCAGCACCTGGGCATCGAAGCGCTGGGCGGCCTGCTCGATCAGGCCCAGCATCGCCAGCCGGTCCTCGTCATCCGCGAACACGGACGCATCGCCACGCGTCGCCACGTGATAAACGGCGCCGGGGAACTCGATGCGAAGCGGCCTGGCCATGCCCAATAACTAGGCGAAGACCGCACAAAAGACAAGCGCCCGGACCGCTGTCGCGGCCACGGGCGCAAGACTTGACCCCTGATCGCGGGGCCCGCGTCCCCGGTCGATAGCCAGAGCGCTATCGGGGGTCAGGACTCAACAGCAAAGCCTGGAACCGGATGCCTGCCTATGCATGGGTCCGTGCCCCGCGAAGGCTGCGCTCAGGACTTGCCCAGCGACTCCAGCACCCGCATCACGGCGTCCTCGCCCATGTTGCGCGCATCGGCGAGCTCGCCACCCTTGGTCGTGCCCAGCACCTGGCCGTCGGCGCCCAGCACCGCGACGGTGGGGATGCCCTTCTTCAGCGTCACGCCCATCTGGTTGGCGAGGTCCACGTTCTTGTCGAAGCGGCCGACATTGACCTTGACCGTGACGAAGCGCTTGTCGACCGCACCGCCCAGGTGGCCCTGCCCGAAGCCCTTGTTCAGCGCCAGGCAGTCCTTGCACCAGTTGGCGCCGTAGACCACCAGCACCTGCTTGCCTTCCTTGGCGGCGCGGGCGACGGCGG
>NZ_VOSR01000192.1:0-2549 GCF_007997345.1 Mitsuaria sp. TWR114 | reverse complement strand
CTCCCGCTTGCGGGAGAGGGCAGGGGTGAGGGTCTTCGCGGCCCCCCGGCTTACTTGGTCTTCGCCGCCGCGGCCAGGCGCGCCTGCGCGTCCTTGGCCGTCATCTTGTCGCTGTTCCAGAACTGGCTGACGACGTCCTTCATCGCGCCCTCGGCGGCCGCGGGGACCGCCATGCCGTGCGCGATCGACGGCACCAGGGTGCCGGACTTGGCATCGGCGGCGAAGTCCGTGGCCGACTGCTTGGCGCAGTCGTCGAACTTGTCCATCTTCATGCCGGTGCGCACGGGATCGAGCCCTTGTTCAGGTTGAACAGCTCCTGGAACTCCGGCGACATGATCGCGGTGGCCAGGTCCTGCTGGGCCTTCTCGTTGGCGGCGTTCTTCAGCTTGAACAGCGCGAAGGAGTCGATGTTGAAGGTGAAGGCCTTCTGCGTGCCGGGGGCGGCGGTGCAGGTGAAGTCCTTGCCCGGCGCCTTGCCTGCGGCGATGAACTCGCCCTTGGCCCAGTCGCCCATCAGCTGCATGCCGGCCTCGCCCTTGATCACCATCGCGGTGGCCAGGTTCCAGTCACGGCCGGGAGCGTTCTTGTCGGTGTAGTCCTTGATGCGCTTGAAGGTGGTCAGCACCTTCTCCATCTGCGGCCCCGTCAGCGTGGCCGGATCGAGCTGCACCAGCGCCTTCTTGTAGAAGTCCACGCCGCCGACGCCCAGCGCCACCGATTCGAAGACGGTGAAGTCCTGCCAGTTCTGGCCGCCATGCGCCACCGGGATGATGCCGGCCTTCTTCAGCGCCTCGGCGGTGACGAAGAACTCGTCCCAGGTGGTGGGCAGCTTGGCGCCGGCCTTCTTCAGCGCCTCGGGGTTGGCCCACAGCCAGTTCACGCGGTGCACGTTGACCGGCGCGGCGATGTAGTGGCCCTTGTACTTCATGATGTTGGCCACCACCGGCGGGATCACCTCGTCCCACTTGCCGGCCGCGGCGACGGCGTCGACGTTGGTCAGCACGCCTTCGGCCGCCCATTCCTGCAGCGACGGGCCCTTGATCTGCGCGGCCGCCGGCGCGTTGCCGGACACCACCCGCGACTTCAGCACCGTCATGGCCGAGTCGCCGCCGCCGCCGGCCACTGCGAAGTCCTTCCAGGTGTGGCCCTGCTTCTGCAGCGTGGCCTTGAGCGCGGTGGCGGCCTTGGCCTCGCCGCCGCTGGTCCACCAGTGCAGGACCTCGACCTCGCCGGCATGCGCCGCGCCGGCGGCCATCAGCGCGCACAGCGCCGCGGCCTGGGAAAGTTGCTTGAGCTGGGTCATTCCGTTGTCTCCGTGTCGTCGGGAAGTTGGAGCGAATGTTGTCATGCGAGGCCGCGGGAGCGGGCTGCCGCCCCCGGGCGCGTCATCGGTGGGGCGTCAGAACCAGACTTCGACCTGCGCGCCGAAGCTGGTGCCGGAGGTCTCGCCGTCGTAGCCGGCCACGCCGGTCACATTGCCGGCGGCCTTGTTCCACTTGGCGTGGGTGACATAGAGGCGGAACTCGGGGCGATCCATCAGCGCCGGGCCGGTGGACAGCGTCGGCGCGAAGGTCACCTTGGTCAGGCGCGCGCGCTGGCCGCCGTCGGGCTTGTACTGCGACACGCCAGCTTCGGTGAGCAGCTTGAAGTTGCGGGTCACCCCGTAAGACACGCGACCGCCGATGGAGGTGGACACCGTCGCCTTGCCGGCGTTGTCCTTCTCGTTGGCCCACAGCAGCATGCCCATGCCGCCCCAGGCGCCTTGCTGGAAGTTGACCGACTCGACGACGCGGAACTTCTTCGCGGCGGAGGTGTCGGTCTGGTTGCCGAAGTTGGAGTTCAGCCCGGTCGAGCCCTGCGCGTACTGCACCCACAGCACGTTGTTCAGCGAGGTGCCGAACAGCTTGCTCTGCACATGCTTGGCGGCCAGGCCCCAGCCGTTGGTGCCGCCGGCGAACTGCGACTTGGTGGCCGTGCCGAAGAAGGCCAGCGTGCCGTCGGTGTTGGTCGGGATGTCGACGTACTCGACGTTGCCGCGATGGCCGGGGCGCTGGTTGGTGTCCTTGTCGTTGGTGTAGTAGGCGACGCCGAGCTTGCCCGGGCCGACCGGGATGCCCTTCATGCCGGCGCCGATGCCGGCCATCTCGGTGAAGTAGGTGTCGACGATGTGGACGTCGCCGCGGCGGCCGCGTTCCTTGCCGGCCCAGACGGTGGCCTCGGGCAGGAAGTCGAAGCCCTTGGCCTCGACATACATCTGCGCCAGGCGCAGGTGCTTGGCGTCGTCGGCGTCGGAATGCGGGTTCCAGTAGTCGGTCATCAGCACGACCTTGTAGTCGATGCCGTCCTTCTTGAAGCCTTGCGCGAGTTGGAACTCGCCGTAGATGTCGCACTCGTTGCCCAGGCGGTACTTCATGCCGCTGGTGCCGCCATTGAGGGCGTAGCAGGCGCGGCTGGCGCCGCCGTCGGTGGTGCCGCCCGGGCCGGCGCGCAGGTAGCCGGTGTAGTCCAGGGCGTGGGCGGAGCCCGCGGCCAGCAGCAGGCCGGCGGCG
>NZ_VOSR01000191.1:0-13806 GCF_007997345.1 Mitsuaria sp. TWR114 | reverse complement strand
TGGCCGCTGCTCAAGCCGGGCGGCCGGCTGCTCTACGCGACCTGCTCGGTCTTCCGGTCCGAGGGCCAGGACCAGATCGACGCGTTTTTGCAACGCCATGGCGATGCGCGGTCGCGTCAGTTCGACCAGGGGGCCGGGCATCTGCTGCCGCTCGCGGACAATGCCCGCCAGGACCTCGCGCCCGGCGCGGCGGCCGTCACCGACGGCTTCTATTACGCGCTGTTGCACAAGGCCTGATCCCCGAACTCCTCGTCGAATCCCGTCCGCGTGTCCCCGCCGTCCCGTTCCGTTCCGCTGCGTGCCTGGTGGCAGCGCCTGACCCTGGTCGGCGCGCTGCTGGTGCTGCACGGCTGGGCACTGGCGCAGGGCGTGGCGCTGCAGCTGCTCAACGCGGAGCGCGCCGAGGACGGCCTGGCGGTCAGCTTCAGCACGCGCTTCGAGCTGCCCCGGCAGGCCGAGGACGCGCTGCTCAAGGGCGTGGCGATCTACTTCGTCGCCGAGGTCCAGGTGCTGCGCAGCCGCTGGTACTGGCGCGATGCCCGGGTCGCCCAGGCCAACCGCACCTGGCGCCTGACCTGGCAGCCGCTGACCCGCCAGTACCGCGTCAGCACCGGCGGCCTGCATCAGAGCTTCGACACCCTGGGCGAGGCGATCGCCTCGCTGCGCGGTGTCTCCGGCTGGCGCGTCGCCGACGCCAAGGAGATCGAGGACGACGGCCGCTATTACCTGGAGTTCAGCTACAAGCTGGACACCGCGCAGCTGCCCAGACCGCTGCAGATCGGCCTGGGCGGCAGCCAGGGCTGGACGCTGGGCGTCGACCGCACGCTGACGCTCACGCTCGAGGCGCCGGCCGCGCCGCCGCCCAACAAGCCGCAGCCCTGACCGCGCGCCGCCCCATCAGTTCCCGCCTCTCGTGACTCAGCAAGGATCCTGACCCGTGACCAAGTCGGCACGCCTGGCGTGGTTGATCTCCGTGGCCGCGATCGCGGGCGCCTGCGGCATGCTGGCCTTCCTGCTGTCCATCAGCACCACCGCGCAGCGCGGCTTCCTGGAGCGCCATTTCGTCTGGCTGTTCTGGGTGAACGTGGCGGTCGCCACCGCGCTGGTCATCGTGATCGGCGCCGCCGGCACGCGGCTGGCGCTGCGCGTCAAGCGCGGCCGCTTCGGCAGCCGGCTGCTGCTGAAGCTGGCCGGCATCTTCGCGATCGTCGGGGTCGTGCCGGGGCTGCTGATCTACACGGTGTCCTACCAGTTCGTGAACCGCAGCATCGAGAGCCTGTTCGACCAGCGCCTGGCCAGTGCGCTGGAAGCCGGCCTTGCGCTGGGCCAGGACACGCTGGAGAACCTGCGCACCGAACAGAACGCGCGCACCCGCGCCGCGGCCGAGCGCTGGGAGGACGGCGCGCTGGCGCCGCTGGCGCTGGAGCGGCTGCGCGACCAGATGAACGCGCGCAGCGTCGCGCTGATCGCCGGGAACGGGCAGGTCGTGCTGTCCGCCGGCGGGGAGTCGAGCGAAATCCCCGAGCGCCCCAGCAGCACGCTGCTCGCGCAGGCGCGCAACAACGGCGTCGCCTCGCGCCTGGAGGGCCTGGAGGACGAGCAGCAGGCGGTGCTGGGCGAGGCCCGCATCCGCTCGCTGGCGCTGCTGCCCAGCAGCGCGCTGCAGCTGACCAACAGCGACCGCTACCTGATGGTCGTCAAGCAGATCTCCGGCAAGGTCATCAGCAACGCGCTGAACGTGTCGGCCGCCAATCAGGAGTACCTGCAGCGCTCGCTGCTGCGCGACGGCCTGCGGCGCATGTACCTGGGCACGCTGACGCTGGTGCTGATCCTGGCGGTGTTCGCGGCGCTGCTGCTGGCGGTGGCGCTGTCCAACCAGCTGGTGCAGCCGCTGCTGCTGCTGGCCGAGGGCATGCGCGAGGTCGCGACCGGCGACCTGAAGGCCAAGCCGGTGTTCCGCTCGCGCGACGAACTCGGCGGCCTGACGCGGTCCTTCGCCGACATGACCCAGCAGCTGGCCGACGCGCGGGCCCTGGTGGAGCTCAGCGTGACGCAGCTGGAAAGCGCGCGCACCCATGTGCAGACCATCCTGGACAACCTGACCGCCGGCGTCATCGTGTTCGACCGCGACCGCCGCATCGAGACGGTCAATCCCGGCGCGACCCGCATCCTGAAACTGCCGCTGTCGGCCTACGTCGGCCGGCCGCTCGAGGACCTGCCGGCGCTGGCGGCCTTCGGCAAGGACATCTGGCAGCGCTTCGAGCTGCAGAGCCCCGAATCCGGCGAGCGCGAGCACTGGCAGGACTCCTTCGAGCTGCAGCTGGACGAGAAGACCGCGCTGACCCTGCTGGTGCGTGGCGCGCTGCTGCCGCAGGAGGCGCGGCTGCTGGTCTTCGACGACATCAGCGAGGTGGTGTCGGCGCAGCGCTCCGCGGCCTGGAGCGAGGTCGCGCGCCGGCTCGCCCACGAGATCAAGAACCCGCTGACGCCGATCCAGCTGTCGGCCGAGCGGCTGCAGTTCAAGCTGGAGTCCAAGCTCGAGGGCACCGACCAGGCGATGCTGGTGCGTTCCGTCGGCACGATCGTGAACCAGGTGCAGGCGATGAAGCAGCTGGTCAACGAGTTCCGCGACTACGCCCGCCTGCCGGCCGCCAAGCTGGCGCCGCTGGACCTGAACGCGCTGGTGGCCGAGGTGCTGACGCTGTACGCCGAGGCGCAGGAATCCGGCCACCTGGGCGCGGACCTGGCATCCGATCCGCCGGCGATCCTGGGCGACGCGCCGCAGCTGCGGCAGGTCATTCACAACCTCGTGCAGAACGCGCTGGACGCGGTCAGCGAGCGCCCCGACGGCCGGGTGACCGTGCGCACGCAGAAGGCGATGAACGAGGCCGGCGAGCTGCGGGCGCTCCGGCTGGTCGTCACCGACAACGGCCACGGCTTCGCGGAGAACGTGCTGAAGCGGGCCTTCGAGCCTTACGTCACGACCAAGACGAAGGGGACCGGCCTGGGGCTGGCGGTGGTGAAGAAAATCGCGGATGAGCATGGCGCGCGCATCCGGCTGGTGAATCTCCCAGCCGCCAGCGGCGCCGATCTGCCGCCGAGCGGCGCACAAGTTTCGTTATCATTTTCAAAACTCGCGACTGCACCGAGCCCTGCGCAGGACGCGCCTCGGCCCGCGTGAACAGTAGGCATACATGGCAACCATTCTTGTTGTTGACGACGAATTGGGCATCCGCGCCCTCTTGTCTGAAATCCTCTCGGACGAGGGGCACACGATCGAACTCGCGGAGAACGCCCAGCAGGCGCGCGCCGCCCGCGAGCGTTCGCGGCCCGACCTGGTGCTGCTGGACATCTGGATGCCTGACGTCGATGGCGTGACGCTGCTGAAGGAATGGGGCAGCTCCGGCCAGCTGACGATGCCGGTGATCATGATGAGCGGCCACGGCACGATCGACACGGCGGTCGAAGCGACCAAGTTCGGCGCGATGGCCTTCCTGGAAAAGCCGATCACGTTGCAGAAGCTGCTGCGCGCGGTGGAGCAGGCGCTGGTGAAGACCACGCCGCGCCCGGCCCCGCCGGCCGCACCGGTGGTGGGTGTGGGCCTCAACATCGGCAACAGCTACCCGCGTCCCGAGGTGCTGCCCGCGATGACGGCCGGCACGCTGCCGATGCCCTCGGCCGGCCTGGCGCCGGTGGCGCCCCTGCCGCACCAGGGCCTGGCCTCCGAGCAGGTGTTCGAGCTGGACCGCCCGCTGCGCGAGGCGCGCGACGCGTTCGAGAAGAGCTACTTCGAGTTCCACCTGGCCAAGGAGAACGGCTCGATGACCCGCGTGGCCGAGAAGACGGGGCTGGAACGGACCCACCTGTACCGCAAGCTGAAGCAGCTCGGCGTCGATCTTTCAAGAAACAAGCGGGGCAGCGGAATTTAGTGCTATAGTCGCGGTCTTCGTTGTTCAGCACGAGTCGCAAGACCCGGAACAACGGAGACAGAGACCCAGTCTCATGGCCAAGTAGCTCAGTTGGTAGAGCAGCGGATTGAAAATCCGCGTGTCGGTGGTTCGATTCCGCCCTTGGCCACCAGATTCAAGAAAGCCCGGCTCCGCCGGGCTTTCTGCTTTCTGCGGCTACAACGACGCTCATCACCACACGCCGAACCAGCGCCGCACACGCGGCTGGGCTCACCGCGTGATGATGTCCCGATGCATTGGCGCGAGCAGCGCCAGCAGGCGGTTCTGAACGGCAAACGGCACCCGCTGCGCGTCCATCGCCAATTGCAGGTCTTCGACCAACGCATTGAAGTCGGCCTTGTCCAGGGCGAGGTGGGCATGCGACTTCGCCATCGTCTCGCCGTCGTAGACGCATGGGCCGCCGCTGAGCTGGCAGAACTGCTTGCGGATCGATTCCTTCAGCGCTTTCGGGTTGACGCCATCGAACTTGCGCTTGATGCGCTCATCCGCATAGGCGCGATCGATCATGCCGTCGACGATGTGGGCGATGCCCTCCTCGCCGCCCAGCGCGCGATACAGCCCGTCATCCGCCGCGCCGGCGATCGACGCGGCGCCCACGCCCATCAGCAGCGCCAGCGCGCCTGCCCTCCACAGCCTTCGAGCGGATCGCATCGTGCAGACCTCCTGGTCGAGTCGTCGGAGCGCGGCGAGGCCGCGGTCAGTAGGCGAATTGGATCGAGCCGTAGACGCCGCGCTGACGACGCGGCTGGATCCCCGGCACGATGCTGCCGAGGTCCACATAGGCGGCCGTCAGCGACACATGCTTGTTGGGCGCCCAGGCGACGAACACATCCTTCCAGTCGTCCTCTCGCAGCGCGTCGCCCAGGATCGATGAATTGAGCTTGTCGGGCTTCACGCGGTACTCGACGCCCACCGCCCACTGCTTATTCAGCAGGTAGGCGATCGACACCTCCGGCACCAGCGAATAACTGCCGCTCGCCGTCCCGCCGAAGCCCAGCAGGCCGTTCTGATTGGCGCGCGTCGCGCGCAGCGTCAGGTTCACCAGCGTGCTTTGCGCCAGGAACAGCTTGGTCGCGCTCAGATAGATGTCCACGCCCTGACGCTTCGCGCCGAGCGCGCTCAGCGTCGGCGCCAGGCCACCCGCGTCGAGGTGCTTGTACTCGACGCCCAGCGCGAGCTGCGGCATCCAGGTGTCGGCATCGAGCACCGCATCGCCGCCCAGTCGCACCTTCGCGCCGAGGATCGTCTGCTTGAGCCGGAGCCCAGGCAGCCCCAGTGATGCGCCCGTGGCGCCAGCGCTCAAATCCTGCCGGGCGATCGACAGCTCGGCGCGCTCGCCAAAAGCCACGGCGGCGCCGTAGCCGGTGAAGCCGTAGTCCTGCACCGGCAAGCGCGTGAGGTACGCGGTCGCACCGATCTGGCCCGCCGTCGCGTAGCTGCCGGTCAATGCCCATGGCGACAAACCGCCACCAGCCGCGCCATCGATGCTGCTCACCCCGCCGGTCAACAGCAGCTTGCCTTGCGCCTGTGCGGCGCAGGCCAGCGGCGCGGCCATCAACAACGGCGCGATCAATCGCAGCAGCAGGTGGTCCATGAGCAGAGACGGTGAGGATGCCGAAGACGTCGCGCGGGCGCTTACCAGGCGCCGGTGTTGGGCATCGAGATCCAGGGCTCGGCCGGCGGCAGCGCCGGGCCGTCCTGCAGCAGCTCGATCGAGATGTTGTCGGGCGAGCGCACGAAAGCCATGCGGCCGTCACGCGGCGGGCGGTTGATCGTCACGCCAGCGTCCATCAGGCGCTGGCAGGCGGCGTAGATGTCGGGGACCGCGTAGGCCACGTGACCGAAGTTGCGACCCCCGGTATAGATCTCGGGATCCCAGTTGTAGGTCAGCTCGATCTGCGCGTCCTCGTCGCCGGGTGCGGCCAGATAGACCAGGGTGAAACGGCCGGCCTCATGCTCGCTGCGGCGCACCTCCTGCAGCCCCAGGGCGTCGCGGTAGAACTTCAGCGAGGCATCGAGATCGGTCACTCGGACCATGGTGTGCAGATACTTCATGAGCGGTGTCGGATGGCGTTGGACAGTGGAATCGACGCGAGGTCGGACGGCGCATTGTGGCCGGGTGGCGAGCGGTTTGCATGCAGCGGGGGCATGCGTGGGAACACCCTCGAGGAGCGCTGCGGCTCAAATGAAGAAGGCCCGCGTCGGCGGGCCTTCGTACGAGCGGAAAACGCGAGGGTCAGGTCGCCTGCGGCGTGGCGTCGCCACCTGGCGCCTGCTGCGTCGCCTGAGCCAGGCGTTGCGTCAACTCCTTGCGGAAGCGGTTCAACTCCTGGACGCTCACGAAGCTGCGCTCCATCAGCAGGCTCATGTTGTGCAGGATGCGTTCGACGACCTTGTTTTCCCAGACGCTGTCGAACTGGATCTGCTTGTCGAGCCAGCGCTCCAGCCACTCCGGATCGGGCAGGCGGCTCTGGATCGTGTCGCGCGGGAACAGCTTGGCGTTCACATGCAGATTGGTCGGGTGCAGCGCCTGCGCGGTGCGGCGCGCGCTGGCCATCAGCACGCCGACCTTCGCGAATGCCGCCTTCGCCTCGTCCCCGAACTTGCTCATCGCGCGCTTCATGTAGCGCAGGTAGGCGCCGCCATGACGGGCTTCATCGCGCGACAGGGTCTCGTAGATCGCCTTGATGACCGGCTCGGTGTGCCATTCGGCGGCGCGGCGGTACCAGTGGTTCAGACGGATCTCGCCGCAGAAGTGCAGCATCAGCGTCTCCAGCGCCGGGGCCGGATCGAATTCGAAGCGCACCTCGTGCAGTTCCGCTTCGGTCGGCACCATGTCCGGACGGAAGCGGCGCAGGTATTCCATCAGCACCAGCGAATGCTTCTGCTCCTCGAAGAACCAGACGCTCATGAACGCGGAGAAGTCGCTGTCGTCCTTGTTGTCGCGCAGGAACATCTCGGTGGCGGGCAGCGCGGACCACTCGGTGATCGCGTTCATCTTGATCGTGCGCGCCTGGTCGTCGGTCAGCTTGGACGCGTCGAACTTGTCCCACGGAATATCCGTGTCCATGTTCCAGCGCACGGCCTCGAGTTGCTTGAAGAGTTCGGGATAAAGCATCTGTCTGCGTCCTGTTAAGCGCGCCGGATTCTACCGGTCGCACCATGACAATCCCTTACGGCATCGGCCCATGGGGCGATCTGGCCTAATCCCGCATCCGACCGATCTCACGCCGGGTTCGCTTATTACGAAGCAGCACGACCGTTCGGATTCACCGATCCTGGAGACACAGCCCATGAACACGTCCTTCGGTTCCCTCCTGCGGCGCGCCGCCTTCGCCGGTCTCGCGACGGTGGCCATGGCCTTGGCCACGACCGCCGCCCACGCCGCACCGGCGGCCGAGCCCGCGACTTCCGGCGCAGCCTGCCCGGAACTGCTGAACCGGCAAATGCCTCGCCTGCAGGACGAGAAGCCACAGGCGCTGTGCCAGTACGCCGGCAAGGTGGTCCTGGTGGTCAACACGGCAAGTTTTTGCGGCTACACGCCCCAGTACAAGGCGTTGGAAGCGGTGTCCGCGCGCTATGCGGACAAGGGGCTGGTGGTACTCGGTTTTCCATCCGGTGATTTCGGCAACCAGGAGTACGGCAGCAACAAGGAAATCGCCGAGTTCTGCGAGAACACCTTCAACGTGAAATTCCCGATGTTCAGCAAGAGCAGCGTCGCGGCCGGAAAAGCCGATCTGAACCCGCTCTTCGCCGACCTGGCCAAGCGCACCGGTCAGGCGCCGAAGTGGAACTTCCACAAGTACCTGATTTCGCGCGACGGCAAGCAGGTCATGAGCTTCGCGTCGGGCGTGAGCCCGGACAGCTCGACCTTCACCCAGGCCGTGGAAAAGCTGCTGGCGCAGCCGCAGTGAACGAGCATCGCAGCGGCAACTTGAAAAACCTGTCGCTTGAGCTCGTTCCAGCTTGCAAAAGCTGAATGAAAGGCGCGGGAGGAGGCAATCGGCACGCCTGTGGCGAAGGGCCTTCATCAGCCTGAAAACTGTCCCGGCTAGCCGGGACAGCGGTGACAGTTGCTCACGTATTTGTCGCTCGGCAGGGTGACTTCCGCGTCGATGCGCTGCACCATAACGACTCGATCAATACATCGCTGATGAGAAACGCAAGCGACGACGCCGATAACAGCGCTCACTTTGAGCTGACTTAAACACGGCGGATGGCGCAGCAGCGTGGGAGGGCATTCCGCGGGTTTACACCGATCCCATCAGCGATGGGAGTACAGTCGACGCAACCACTTTCAGCCGCAAGACCTGCTTCTTCGTGAAGCTGCAATCCCGAGGCCTTTCTCCTCCTCCTCCCTCCCTCCCTCGTTGGCCAGGGGCGTCTTGAGGCTACTTTTCTACCCAGGGCTTCCGCTTCGCGGAAGCCCTTTGCATTTGCGGCGTCCAGCCGAAAAAAAGCGCGCCTCCTGGCGCGCCCTGGTCCGCGTCGAGCGGGCTTGATCAGGCCAGCCAGCCCTTGCGGCGGAAGTAGATGAAGGGCGCCGCCACCGACGCCACCATGAGCCCGATCGCGAAGAAGTAGCCGTACTTCCAACGCAGCTCCGGCATCGCCTCGAAGTTCATGCCATAGACGCTGGCGATCAGCGTCGGCGGCAGCAGGGCGACGCTCGCGACCGAGAAGATCTTGATGATCTTGTTCTGGTTGATGTTGATGAAGCCGACCGTGGCATCCATCAGGAAGTTGATCTTGTCGAACAGGAACGCGGTGTGCGAATCGAGCGAATCGATGTCGCGCAGGATCTGGCGCGATTCCTCGAACTGCTCGGCGTTGAGCATGCGGCTGCGCATCATGAAGCTGACCGCGCGCCGGGTGTCCATGACGTTGCGCCGGATGCGGCCGTTCAAGTCTTCCTCCCGGGCGATCGCCGCCAGCACCTGCCCCGCCTCGGTGTCGTTGACGTCCTTCTTCAGGACCCGCGCACTCACCTTCTCGAGGTTGTCGTAGATGCCCTCCAGCACGTCGGCGGAGTACTCCGCGTCCGCGTCATAGAGCTTGAGCAGCACGTCCTTGGCGTCCTCGATCAGCGCCGGGATGCGACGGGCCCGCAGGCGCAGCAGGCGGAACACCGGCAGGTCCTCGTTGTGGATCGAGAAAAGCACGTTGTCGAAGAGGATGAAGGCGACCCGCACGTTGCGCGGCGCTTCCATGTCGTCGATCAGGAAGTCGGAGCGGATGTGCAGCTCGCCGTTGTCTTCCTCGTAGAAACGGGCCGATTCCTCGAGATCCTCGTCGACGATGTCCTCGGGGATCACCAAATGGAAGCGCTCGCGGATCCAGTCCTTTTCCTCCGGCGTCGGCGACTGCAGGTCGACCCAGACCGGGTTGCGGTCGGCCCCGGCGAGCGAGAGCAGTTCGGCGGCGGTGGAAATCTCTTCCTGGACCATGCCTCCCTTGAGGCGGCCATTGTCCAGCGTGAACACATTCAGCATGCGGATCCTTCGTCGGCGGTGCGCGCTCGGGCGAACGCGCAAGCCGGAGTGCGCGTTGACGGACCCTTCGAGGGTCGCCGCGGCGCGAGAGTTGCCAGGAGCAGGCGACGCCAGGCGGCGCGCCAAGGGGTCGAGGTGGCCCGTCTCACTCCGGACAAGCGTCGCGGCGGCGTTGGATGCGGTGGAGCAGAACGCTCAGGGGCTGCGGCGGATTGACGCTGGAGTGGACGGCCACCGAGGGTGGTCGCTGTCCAAGGGGGACTCCAGTAATCGGGACGCGGGATTATCACATCGCGTCCCGAGGGCCAGCAAGGAAGCGCGGGGAGGACGCCCGGTCCGGAAGGCCCGCGCCGCACAACATCCAGCATTCCAGCACGGACCTCGCCCTGCTGCAAGGCGGGAAAATTCGCCCCCAAACTTGCTTTCCATCACTTGCCGAGGCTGGGGATCGGGAGCAGACTGGACTCGTCTTCTTCATCGATTTCGCCTCAGAACCCGCATGCCATCGGCCCTCGCGGCCTTCCGGGTCCCTCGCGGACCACTCACCCGTCACGCCGTTTCCGACACTCCATCCGCTTCCCCCGCGTCTCCAGCTCGATGCCGGCGACGTGCCGACCGACCCTCACCGACTTTCCACCTCACCAAGACCCTGCCCGCTCTTTTCCCCGCGGCAACGACCGCCGACTCCGACTCTGTTTCCGACCAAGCCCTTGTGAAAGGAGGCTTTATGAACCTGACCATCAGCGGCCACCATCTCGAAGTGACACAGGCTCTGCGCGAATACGTGCTGAACAAGCTCAGCCGGGTGCTCCGCCACTTTGACCAGGTCGTGGACGTCAACGTCCTGCTGACCGTGGAGAAGCAAAAGGAAAAGGATCGACGCCAACGCGCTGAAGTCACGCTGCATGTGAAGGGACGGGAAATCTTCTGCGAACACTCGAACGGCGATCTCTACGCCGCCATCGACGAGCTGATGGACAAGCTGGACCGCCAGGTCTGCCGCCACAAGGATCGGGTGCAGAACCATCACCATGAATCGGCCAAGCGCATGGACTTGAGCGCCGGATAACCGATCTCCGCGAATCCGACGGCCTCTCCCGGCCCGTCGGGCTCGCTACCGGATCCTCGGGATTACCCGGAGATTCCCCGCAAGGCGGCCCATCGGGCCGCCTTTTTGCCGAGAATTGTTGCGATGCAACACCAGCGGAGACGTTTTCACAGAAGCGTCGCATCCGTCACACCCCCTCTCGGTAGCGGGATTCCTATAATCCAGTCCTTCAACCCTCGAATCTGCGTACCCGCTGGTGCGCAGGCTGCTTCCCCAGCTCGCCGGTCGACATGGCCGGTAAATGCCCGATGAACCGTCTCGCCGCCATCCTTCCCGCCAGCAACGTGCTGGTCGATGTGGACGCTTCCAGCAAAAAGCGGGTCTTCGAACAGGCCGGGCTGCTTTTCGAGAACAACCATTCGATCTCCCGCGCCGCGGTCACGGACAACCTGTTCGCCCGCGAGCGCCTGGGCTCCACCGGTCTGGGCCACGGCGTCGCGATCCCGCATGGCCGCATCAAGGGCCTGAAGAACCCGCTGGCCGCGGTGCTGCGCGTGCAGCAGCCCATCGGTTTCGACGCCCCCGACGACGAACCGGTCACCCTGCTGATCTTCCTGCTGGTGCCCGAGGCGGCGACCCAGAGACACCTCGAGATCCTGTCCGAGATCGCCGAGATGCTGTCCGACCGCGAACTGCGCGAACGCCTCAAGACCGAGGCGGAGGCCGCCACCGTGCATCGCCTGATCGCCGACTGGGAACCGCTGAAGTCGGTGGCCTGAGCGGCCCAGTGCTTCGAGACGATCTCTCCACCTCCAGCACCCGCCCCACTTGAAAGCCACCTCCATCAGCGCGGACCGGTTGTTCGAGGAACACCGCGAGGCCTTGCGTTGGGAGTGGATCGCCGGGCATGCGCACCCTGAACGCCGTTTCGACGAAGCCGCGCTGCGGGACGCCCAGTCGGCCGCCGACCTGGTCGGCTACCTGAACTACATCCACCCCTACCGCGTCCAGATCGTCGGCCGGCGTGAAGTCGCCTACCTGAGCCAGGCCTCGGGCGACGTGCTGGACCGCCGGATCTCGCGCATCGTGACGCTGGAGCCGCCGGTCATCATCGTCGCCGACGACCAGGTGCCGCCGGACCGGCTGGTCGCGATGTGCGACCGCGCCGAGATCCCGCTGTTCACCACCGCCGAGAGCGCCGGCCACGTCATCGACCTGGTGCGCGCCTACCTGGCCCACGTCTGCGCCAACCGCACGACACGCCACGGCGTGTTCATGGACATCCTCGGACTGGGCGTGCTGCTGACCGGCGAATCGGGACTAGGCAAGAGCGAACTCGGCCTGGAACTGATCAGTCGCGGCCACGGCCTGGTGGCGGATGACGCGGTCGACTTCTTCCGGATCGCGCAGACGGCCATCGAAGGCCGCTGCCCCGAGCTGCTGATGAATCTGCTGGAAGTCCGCGGCATCGGCCTGCTGGACATCAAGGCCATCTTCGGCGAGACGGCGGTGCGCCGGAAGATGCGGCTCAAGCTGATCGTGCACCTGGTCCGCAAGGAAACGATGGAGCGCGACTTCGAGCGCCTGCCCTACGAGCCGCTCTACGAGGACGTGCTGGGCATGCCGGTGCGCAAGGTCGTGATCGCCGTGGACGCCGGCCGCAACCTGGCCGTGCTGGTCGAGGCCGCGGTGCGCAACACCATCCTGCAATTGCGCGGCATCGACACCTACCGCGAGTTCGTCGAGCGCCACCAGCGCGCGATCGAGCAGGGACTGAACGACAACAACTGAACGCGGCGCCGCTTTCGACGGTGCATGACGAAGGGGCTCCGCGGAGCCCCTTGTCGTTGACGCCGCGATCGCCGGACCGGGTCAGCGGGCCATCTTGTGCGGGCAGTCCTTCTTGACGCAGTTCGCGTACAGCGCGAGCGAGTGCTCCTGCAGCTGGAAGCCACGCTCCTGCGCGATCGCGTGCTGGCGCTCCTCGATCTTCGGATCGTAGAACTCCTCGACGAAGCCGCAGGTCAGGCAGACGAGGTGGTCGTGGTGGTGGCCCTCGTTGAGCTCGAAGACCGCCTTGCCCGATTCGAAGTGGTTGCGCGACAGCAGGCCGGCCTGCTCGAACTGCGTGAGGACGCGATAGACGGTGGCCAGACCGATGTCCGCGCGTTCATCGAGCAAAGCTTTGTAAACGTCCTCGGCGGTCATGTGCCGCTGCTGGGCGGTCTGGAAGATCTCGAGGATCTTGATGCGGGGCAGCGTGGCCTTGAGCCCGCTGTTCTTGATTTCGTCTGACCGGTTCATGGGGTTTGCGCCTGCGGGGAAGCGGGGGTGCGTGCCGCTAGAATCTCGCGATCATAGCCCTTGCGCCTCGGCCAATCCGCGCCATGTCATTGAATTCCCGTATCGCCTGCATTGCCCGCCGGAACGCCTCCGGCGCCGCGATGGCAGGCCTGGTTGTCGGTCTGCTGGCGCTGGGCGGCTGCTCGCAGATGCCCAAGTTCGACGCGCTCTCGGTGAGCGG
This sequence comes from Mitsuaria sp. TWR114, assembly GCF_007997345.1. Classification (NCBI taxonomy): domain Bacteria; kingdom Pseudomonadati; phylum Pseudomonadota; class Betaproteobacteria; order Burkholderiales; family Sphaerotilaceae; genus Roseateles; species Mitsuaria sp. TWR114. The sequence continues at coordinate 774 of NZ_VOSR01000191.1, read as the reverse complement.
CGACAAGGTGCTGGGCCTGGTGACGCCCTACCGCGTCGAGATCGTGCAGGGCAACGTGGTCACCAAGGAACAGCTGGCCGCGATCAAGCCGGGCATGAGCCGTGTCCAGGTGCGCGATGTCCTGGGCTCGCCGCTGCTGACCGACGTCTTCCATGAGTCCCGCTGGGACTACGTGTTCACGATCCGCCGCCAAGGGGCCGCGCCGCAGAACCGCCACATCCTGCTGACCTTCGACGGCGACCAGCTGTCCAAGATCGACGCGCCGGACGACCTGCCGACCGAGAAGGAATTCATCGCCTCGATCAACACGCTGAAGGTCTCCGGCAAGGAACCCAAGCTGGAGCTGACCGAAGAAGAGCGCAAGGCGCTGCCGCCGCCGGTGCGCACCGCCGCGGCCTCGGCGCCGGAGCCGATGGGACCGACCCGCGACTACCCCCCGCTGGAGCCGCGCCGATGAGCCGTCTGCGGATCGCGATCACCGGCGCGTCCGGCCGCATGGGCCGGATGCTGGTCGAGGCGTGCTCGCCGCCGACGACCTCGAGCTGGCCGCCGCGCTCGACCGCGACGCAGCCCGGCGCTCGGCCAGGATGCCGGCGCCTTCCTCGGTCAGATCACCGGCGTGGCGATCACCAGCGACGTGCGGGCCGGCCTGTCGCGGTCCGACGTGCTGATCGACTTCACCCGCCCCGAAGGCACGATGGCGCACCTGGCGCTGTGCGCCGAACGTGGGCGTGCGCACCGTCATCGGCGACCACCGGGCTCAGCCCCGACAGA
>NZ_VOSR01000190.1:0-8409 GCF_007997345.1 Mitsuaria sp. TWR114 | reverse complement strand
GGCCAGCTCCATCCGGCGCAGGCGCTCGACCACCAGCCCGTCGGCCGCCTCGCCGTCGTAGAGCACGTAGGCGCAGTCGACCTCGCCGCGGCGCAGCGCCTGCACGCTGTGCAGCGACAGGCGCTGCATCAGCTGCAGCCCGATGCCGGGATGGCGCTCCGCCAGCTTCACCAGCACCTCGCCCAGGCGCAGCGCCAGCGGGTCGGTGACGGTGCCCATGCGCAGCCGCCCCTGCACCTCGCCGCGGATCTGCGCGGCGGCCTGGCGCAGGCGCTGCGCCGCGTCGAGCGTGCGGCGCGCCTCCTCGGCCAGCTTCTCGCCGGCGGCCGTCAGCGTCATGCCGCGCGAGCTGCGCTCGAACAGCTGCACGCCCAGTTCCTCCTCCAGCGCCTTGATCTGCGCGCTGACGGCGGGCACGCTGGTGAACACCTTCTCCGCGGCGCGGGTCAGGTTCCGTTCGGCCACGACGGCCAGAAAGCTCTTCAGCTGGTACAGCTCCATGGGGCGGGATTGTGACCAGCCGCCGGGCCGGCCGCGTTCGGATTCTTCAAACGCCCGTTCCAAACAAGCGCATGGACCGCGCGCGGGGCGGCGCCCAGACTGCCCTCCCATCGCAGTTGCCAAGAAGGCCGGTCGCCATGACGCCCACCTCCTCTCCCATTGCCGCCACCGTCGCGATGCTGTTCGCGGCGATTTCCTGGGGCAGCCTGTTCCTCGTCGGCAAGCCGGTGCTGGGACGGTTGGATCCGGTCTGGTTCACCGCGGTCCGCTACCTGCTGGCCGGCGTCGGCATGACGCTGCTGGTGATGCGCTTCGGCCAGCGCCCCTGGGACAAGCTGAGGACGCACTGGGTCACGCTCACCGGCCACGGCGTGCTGGGCTACGGCTTCTTCGGCGTGCTGGTGCTGGAGGGCCTGAAGCTGTCCCTGCCCTCGCACGGCGCGGTGCTGATGGCCACGATGCCGATGACGACGATCCTGCTGCGCTGGCTGCTGGACGGCCACCGGCCCGGACTGGGCGTGGCCGGCGCGGCGGTGCTGGCGCTGGGCGGCGTGGTGCTGGTGTCGGGCGTGCTCGGCCGCGGCGATGGTCCGCCCCACATGCTGCTGGGCGACGCGCTGACGCTGCTGGGCACGATCGGCTGGGTGCTCTACACCCGCGGCGCGGCCCGGCTCCCCACGCTGAGCCCGCTCGAATACACCGGCCTGACCGCGATCGCGGCGCTGCCGTGGCAACTGCTCTTCGCCGTCGCCATGACGGCCGGTGGCTGGGTCAACGCGCCCACCTGGCAGGACCTGACGCCGGTCGCGCCGCACCTGCTCTACATCGCCGCGGTGCCCACTGTCGCCGCGGTCGTGGCCTTCAACTTCGGCGTGCGGCAACTCGGCGCGTCGCGCGGCACGCTGTTCCTCAATGGCGTCCCGGTGTCGGCGCTGCTGATGAGCGTCGCGCTCGGCCAGCATCCGGCGGCGCAGGAGTGGATCGGCGCGGCGCTGGTGATCGCGGCGCTGACCCTGAGCACGCGCGCTCCCGCGCCGGCCGCGCGCCCCTCGCCTCAAGAGGGCGTGAAGACGCGGGCGGCGGCCGGTGCCGACGGGCGTTGTCCAGCCACTTGAAGGGCCTGCCGGCAAGCTGGAAAGCCCCGGTGCGACGGCCGCCACAAGCGGCCTCATGGCTTTTGTCACGGGTCTGCCTTGTGGCATAGGCTTCCGGCTCCGACGGGCCCGGCCCGCACTCCAGATCTGCTTGCGATGAAGAACGTCCTCCGCCTCACCACCCTCGCCCTGCTGATGCAACTGGGCGGCCTCGCGATGGCGGCGCAGCCGCAATCGGGCCTCGACCTCAAGGGCTACGACAAGACCGTGCGTCCCCAGGACGACCTGTTCCGCGCCGCCAACGGCCATTGGCTGTCGACCACCGAGATCCCCGCGGACAAGGCCTCCTACGGCGCCTTCCACCTGCTGGCGGACCTCTCCGACAAGCGTGCCCGCGCCATCATCGAGGACCTGTCGAAGAAGAAGGCCCAGGGCGGCAGCGTCGAGCAGAAGATCGGCGACTACTACGCCGCCTACATGAACACCGCGGCGATCGACAAGGCCGGCCTGGCCCCGATCAAGCCGCTGCTGGACAGCATCGCCGCGATCCAGACGCGCACGCAGCTCGCGACCTGGCTGGGCGCGCAGACCGGTGTCCTCGACACCCCGGTGCCGCTGGGCATCGAGGCCGACTACCAGGACCCCCCCATCAACCGCCTGCAGACCTGGCAGGGCGGCCTGGGCCTGCCCGACCGCGACTACCACCTCAAGAAGGACGACGAGCGCCTGGCCAAGGCCCGCGCCGCCTACCTCGACTACCTGCAGACGCTGGCCAAGGCCGCCGGCATCGCCGATCCGGCCGGCAGCGCGCAGCGGGTGCTGGCGCTCGAGGAGCGCCTGGCCGAGGTGCAGTGGGACAAGGTCTCGCTGCGCGATCCGCAGAAGACCTACAACCCGATGACGCCGGCCGAGCTGGCGCAGAAGGCGCCGGGCTTCGACTGGAACGCCTTCTTCACCGCGGCCTCCCTGCCGGGCCTGGACAAGCTGTCCGCGTCGCAGCCGAGCTACCTCACCGGCGCGGCCAAGCTCCTGGGCGAGGCGCCGCTGGAGGACCTCAAGCTCTACCTCAGCTTCCGCGCCATCGACGCCAATGCGTCCACGCTGCCCAAGGTCTACCGCGACGCCCACTTCCAGTTCCACGGCGCGGCGCTGACCGGCGCGAAGAGCCCGCTGCCGCGCTGGCAGCAGGCGGTGGGCAACGTCAACGGCGCGCTCGGCGAGGCGGTCGGCGAGGTCTACGTCAAGCGCTACTTCCCGGCCGCCGACAAGGCCCGGATGCTGCAGCTGGTCAACAACCTGCTGGCCTCCTACAAGGAGTCCATCGACAAGCTCAGCTGGATGACGCCCGCCACCAAGGCGCAGGCCCAGGACAAGCTGTCCAAGTACATGGTCAAGATCGGCTACCCCGATGTCTGGCGCGACTATGGCGCGCTGGAGGTCAAGGCTGGCGACCCGGTGGGCAACAACCTGCGCGCGGCCACCTTCGAGTGGAAGCGCCAGGCCGCCAAGGCCAGCAAGCCGGTCGATCGCCGCGAGTGGCTGATGACGCCGCAGACGGTCAACGCCTACTACAACCCGACGCTCAACGAGATCGTCTTCCCCGCCGCCATCCTGCAGCCGCCCTTCTACAGCACGAAGGCCGACGACGCGGTGAACTACGGCGCGATCGGCGCAGTCATCGGGCATGAGATCAGCCACGGCTTCGACGACCAGGGCAGCCAGTTCGACGGCGACGGCAAGCTGCGCAACTGGTGGACCGACGACGACCGCAAGGCCTTCGACGCCATCGGCGCCAAGCTGGTCGCGCAGTACGAGGGCTACGAGCCGATCCCGGGCAAGCACCTCAACGGCAAGCTGACGCTGGGCGAGAACATCGCCGACCTCTCGGGCCTGCAGATCGCCTACAAGGCCTACCTGCGCTCACTGGGCGGCAAGCCGGCGCCGGTCATCGACGGCTACACCGGCGAGCAGCGCTTCTTCATGGGCTGGTCGCAGGCCTGGCGAGAGAAGGCGCGCGAGGAGCGCAAGCTGCAGCTGCTGACCATCGACCCGCACTCGCCGCCGGAGTTCCGGGCCAACGGCGCCGCCGTCAACCACGACGGCTTCCACGAGGCCTTCAAGACCAAGCCGGGCGACAAGATGTTCAAGCCCAGCGAGGACCGCATCCGGATCTGGTAATCCGGACCTCCCCACAGAGCGGCCATCCCGGCCGCTTTTTTCATTTCAGAGCCCAGCCCTCCGCCCGCCTCCGCCCCAACGCAGTGAGCCGGTGATTGGGGACGGCAGGGCGCGGGGTTCCGGCGCTTGCCGCGGGAATCCTGCGCCCTGGCGGCCAACGCGCTGCTCGGCGCAGGTAGGCGGTCTCAGCGCCACCAACCCACAGCTCGCCAACTGGCGATCTCAGTGCGTCAGCACATCCCGATCCAGCGCCCGACTGGCCCCGAGCAGCGGCGCCTGATCCGCCTCCTGCACGACGTAGGTCGGGATCGCCCGCAGGTAGGACGTCAGCCTGCCGCAGGACTCGAAGCGTGCCCGGAACGGGCTGCGGTCGAACCACTCGCCCAGGCGCGGCACGATGCCGCCGCCGATGTAGAGCCCGCCGCGCGCGCCCAGCGTGAGCGCGACATGCCCCGCGATGTCGCCCAGCAGCGCGCAGAACATGGTGACGACCTCGCTGCTGAAGGGCTCGCCCGCCAGCGCCGCCGCCGTGATCGCCGGCGCGGCGCGGCCTTCGCCGGGAGCGAGCTTGAGGCCGCGCAGCTCGGCCAGCGCCATGTAGAGGTTTTCCAGGCCGGGCCCCGACACCGCCCGCTCCGCCGACACATGCCCGAAACGCCGGTGCAGCAGGTCGAGCACGGCCCGCTCCTCGGGCTCATAGGACGACAGCGTGGCATGCCCGCCCTCCCCGCCGACCGCGACCTGCGTGTTGCCATCGTCGGACCGCAGCAGCCCCGACACCCCCAGCCCGGTCCCGGGCCCGACCAGTCCCTTGGCCGCGCCGGCCACCGGCTCGCCGCCGCCGACCTTGCGCATCGACTGCGGTCCCAGCACCGGCAGCGCCAGCGCCAGCGCGGTGAAGTCGTTGATCACCAGGACCCGCTCCGCGCCCAGCGCCGATTGCAGCGCCCGCGTGGAGAAGCTCCAGTGGTGGTTGGTCATGCGGACATGGTCGCCGGTGACGGCGGTGGCGATGCCGATCGCGCAGCTGCGCGGACGGGGCAGGCCCTCGCGATGCAAGTGATAGAAGATCGCGTCCGCGAGCGTGTCGAAGTCGCGGCACACGTAGCGCGCGACGTGTTGCAGCGGCTCCGCCGCTCCGTCCTGGCTGGCGAAGCGCACATGCGTCGCGCCCACGTCCGCCAGCAACCGCATTGGCGCCGTTCCGCCCTGACTCATGCCTTCTGCTCCTTCACCGATGCCTCCGTTCCGCGACGCGGCAGGAGCCGTGCCCGCCCCGTGCGCGAAAGCCTCGGATGCTGCCACAGTCCGTCCCGGCCTCGGGCCGGACGGTGACGCCGCGCCCGAGGTTCAGTCCCTGGCGCTCAACGCCCGGCCTTGAAGGCGGCGATCGCGTCGCGGTACCAGTGGGCGCTGTCCTTGGCCAGGCGCTGCTGGGTCGCGTAGTCGACGTGGAACAGGCCAAAGCGCTTCTGGTAGCCCGAGTTCCATTCGAAGTTGTCGAGCAGGCTCCAGTAGAAGTAGCCCCGCACGTCCGCGCCCAGCGCCACCGCCTGGGCCAGCGCCTCGAGGTGGCCGCGCAGGTAGGCGATGCGCGCCGCGTCGGGCACACGGCCGTCGACGATGCTGTCGGCATTGGCCATGCCGTTCTCGGTGATGACCAGCGGCGGCGGCGTGTACTCGCGGGTGATGCGCAGCAGGTGCTGGGTCAGCGCCTGCGGATAGATCTCCCAGCCCATGTCGGTGAAGCCCAGCTCCCCGGGCGGCGTCACGAACTGCTGGCGGCCGTTGAGCACGCTGCGGGTGTAGAAGTTGATCCCCAGGAAGTCCAGCGGCTGCTGGATCAGCGCCAGGTCGCCGTCCTGCACGCGCGGCGCGTCGGCGCCGAGGTACTCGACGATGTCGGCCGGGTACTGGCCGCGGAACACCGGGTCCATGTACCAGCGCACGTTGGTGCCGTCGTCGATGCGCGCGGCGCGGCGGTCCTCCTCGCTGAGCGGGTCGGCCGGGAAGGACGGCGTGTGGTTGAGCACGATGCCCAGCTGCGCCTTCGAGCCGACCGCGCGCATGGCCTGCATCGCCGCGCCATGCATCATCAGCAGGTGGTGCGAGACCTGGTAGGCCTCGGCGCGGCTGGTGTGGCCGGGCGCGAACTGCGCGGTCTCGTAGCCCAGTGTCGCCGAGCACCACGGCTCGTTCAGCGTGGCGATCGTCGCCAGCCGGTCGCCGAAGCGGCGCGCGATCTCGGCGGCGTAGTCGGCGAACAGCGGCACCACCTCGCGCGACAGCAGCCCGCCGATCGAATCGTCCAGCGCCTGCGGCAGGTCCCAGTGGTACAGGGTCGCGTTGGGCTTGATGCCGGCCTGGAGCAGTTCGTCGATCAGGCGGTCGTAGAAATCGAAGCCGGCCTCGTTCCAGGCGCCGCGGCCCAGCGGCTGCACCCGCGGCCAGGAGAACGAGAAGCGGTAGGCGTCCAGGCCCAGCCATCGCATCAGCTTCACGTCCTCCGGATAGCGGCGGTAGTGGTCGCAGGCGACATCGATGTTGGAGCCGTCCTTGATGCGGCCCGGCTGGGCGCAGAAGCGGTCCCAGATGGACTCGCCCTTGCCGTCCTCGCGGCCGGCGCCCTCGATCTGCGCGGCGCTGGTCGCGGAGCCCCACTGGAAGTCCGCGGGCAGCGACTGGATCAGGGAGCGGAAGGTGGCGGTGTCGGCGGCGGGGGTGGCGTCGTTCTCGTTCATGGTGTTCAGCGTCGTGGTCGTGTGAATCGTGGAAGGAGGGGCGCCGCGAGGGTCCCCGGACGGCGAGAGCGCCGTGGGCGTCGCGGGTCCGGTGGGTGTCGGGGCGGTGGTCATGGCGAGGGGGTCACTGGGCGGTGAGGCCGGTCAGCCGCGTACGGCGCCGGAGGTCAGCCCGGCGACCAGCCGCCGGGCGCTGAAGAGGTAGGCCACCAGCAGCGGCAGCATCGCGATGGCGCTGCCCATCATCAGCGCGCCCCATTCGGTGTTGTTCGGGGCCTGCATCGAGCGCAGCGCCAGCGGCAGCGTGTAGTGCTCGGCCGAGCGCATCACGACCAGCGGCGCGACGAAGTTGTTCCAGCTCGCGATGAAGGTGATCAGGCCCAGCGTGCCCAGCGCGGGCGTGAGCAGCGGCAGCACGATGGACCAGAAGATGCGGAACTCGCCGCAGCCGTCGATGCGCGCGGCGTCGATCAGGTCCGGCGGGATGGCCGAGCCGATGTACTGCCGCATCAGGAAGATGCCCAGCGCGCTGGCGGCCGCCGGCACGTAGAGCGCGCGCGGCTCATCGATCCAGCCCAGCGCGTCCATGACCATGAAGCTCGGGATCATGTGCAGGAAGGCCGGCAGCATCATCGAGCCCAGCACGATCGCGAAGAGCGCGCGCTTGAAGCGGAACTCGTAGATCGCGAAGGCGTAGCCGGCCAGCGAGCACAGCAGCAGGTTCAGCGCCGTCGTCATCGACGCGACGTACAGGCTCATGCCCAGGTTGCGCCAGAACGGCAGCCGCTCCTGCAGCAGCCGCAGGTTGGACCCCGCCGCGTCGCCGAACCCGCGCCAGCATGTCCTCGTAGCGGTCCTGGCCCATCAGGGTGAAGCTGTACTCGATGCGCAGCCACGGGTCGGACGGATCGAGCGCGATCGCCCGCTCATGCTCGGCGCAGGCGCGGCTGAAGTCGCGCAGCTGGCCCAGCCAGGTACCGCGCAGCGCGTGCTCGTCGGCGCGGGCCGCATCGGCACGCCGTCAGCGCGCGCCATGGCGGCCTCCCGGGTCGCGGCCGAACAGCTTCGCGTTGAGCCAGGTCAGCGCGGCGATCAGCACGAACATCAGCCAGGACATCGCCGAGGCGGTGCCGAAGTCGCCGTCGGAGAAGGCGGTGCGGTACATGAAGATCGCCGTCGTCATCACCGACGAGGCCACGCCCTTCTCGCCGTCCACGAGGATGAAGGGCTCCTCGAACAGCTGCAGGTTGCCGATGATCGTCAGCGTCACCGCGAAGAACATCATCGGCTTGAGCAGCGGTAGCGTGACATGGCGGAACTGCTGCCACTCGCTCGCGCCATCCAGCGTCGCGGCCTCGTAGAGGTCCTTGTCGATGACCTGCAGCGCCGACAGGTAGAGCACCAGGTTCCAGCCCAGGTAGCGCCAGAACACGACGAAGGCGACGGCCGGGCGGGTGACGTCGGCGTCGCCGAGCCAGTCGATGCCGCCCTCCCGCAGCGCGGTCAAGGAGGCCAGCGGGCTGCCGATGAACGGGATGCGCGTCAGCTCCGCCAGCGCCGCGTTGATCAGGCCGTAGTCCTTCGAGTAGAGCGTCGTGAAGATCAGCGCGATCGCGACGCTGGAGGTGATGTACGGGACGAAATAGGCGCCGACGACCAGGTCGCGGCCGCGCTTGAAGCGGCGGTGGATGAAGAAGGCCAGCGGCACCGCCACCAGGTGCTGCGGCAGCCCCGACACCAGCGCGAACCAGGCGGTGTTGTAGAGCGCATCCCAGAACCACGGGTCGGTGAGCGCATAGCCGTAGTTCTCGAGTCCGACCCAGTGCATCGTGTGCAGGCCCTCGGCGGGGTTCCACTGCTGCAGCGACAGGTAGATCGAGAACAGCAGCGGGAAC
>NZ_VOSR01000019.1:0-3334 GCF_007997345.1 Mitsuaria sp. TWR114 | reverse complement strand
GCGCTGGTCGGCGTGGCGCTGGTGCTGGCGGCGGTCTTCGTGCCGATGGCCTTCTTCGGCGGCTCGACCGGCGTGATCTACCGCCAGTTCACCGTGACCATCGTGTCGGCGATGACACTGTCGGTGCTGGTGGCGATGATCCTGACGCCGGCGCTGTGCGCGACGCTGCTCAAGCCGGTGGCCAAGGGCCATGCGCTGGCGACGACCGGCTTCTTCGGCGCGTTCAACCGCGCCTTCGACCGTGGCAACCGCCGCTACCAGGGCATCGTGCAGCACATGCTGGGCCGCGGCTGGCGCTACATGGCCGGCTACGCGGTGCTGGTGGCGGTGGTTGGATTCGTCTTCAGCAAGATCCCCGCCGGCTTCCTGCCGGAAGAGGATCAGGGCACGCTGTTCACGCTGGTGCAACTGCCGCCCGGCGCCACGCAGGCCAGGACGCAGGAGGTGCTCCAGCAGGTCGACCATCACTTCCTGGTCGAGCAGAAAGACGCGGTGGACGCCATCTTCTCCGTGGCGGGCTTCAGCTTCGCGGGCAGCGGCCAGAACGCCGGCTTCGCCTTCGTGAAGCTCAAGCCCTGGGGCGACCGCGTCCGGCCGGAGCTGAAGGCCGCGGCGGTGGCCGGACGGGCGATGGAGACGCTGTCGAAGATCCGCAACGCGACGGTCTTCGCGATCGTGCCGCCCGCGGTGTCGGAGCTGGGCAATGCAAGCGGCTTCGACCTGATGCTGCAAGACCGCGCCAACCTCGGCCATGCCGCGCTGATGCAGGCCCGCAACCAGCTGCTGGGCGCACTGATGAAGGAGCCGGGCCTGGTCGCCGTGCGGCCCAACGGCATGGAGGACACGCCCGACTTCCGGCTCGACATCGACGAGCACAAGGTCGGCGCGCTGGGCCTGTCGATGAGCGACGTGAACGCGACCTTCTCGACCGCCTGGGGCAGCAACTACGTCAACGACTTCATCGATCGTGGCCGGGTGAAGAAGGTCTTCCTGCAGTCGGATGCGCCGTTCCGGATGCTGCCGGGCGACATCGACCATTGGTTCGTCCGCAATGCCGCCGGGACCATGGTGCCCTTCAGCGCCTTCGCCACCGCCAGCTGGACCCTGGGCTCCCCGCGCCTGGAGCGCTACAACGGCGTGCCGTCGGTGGAGATCCTGGGCATGGCGCTGCCGGGCGCGCTGTCCAGCGGCCAGGCGCTGGACCTGGTCGAGCGCCATGCGGCCGCGCTGCCACCGGGCATCGGCTACGAGTGGACCGGCGTCTCGCGCCAGGAGCGCGAGGCCGGCGGCCAGGCGGGGCTGCTGTACGCGGTGTCCATCCTGGTGGTCTTCCTGTGCCTGGCGGCGCTGTACGAGAGCTGGTCCATCCCGTTCTCGGTGGTGCTGGTGGTGCCGCTGGGCGTGCTGGGCACGCTGGTCGGCGCGGTGCTGACCTGGAAGATGAACGACGTCTACTTCCAGGTGGGCCTGCTGACCACGGTCGGCCTGGCCTCGAAGAACGCGATCCTGATCGTCGAGTTCGCGAAGGAGCTGCATGCGAAGGGCATGTCCACCCTCGAGGCCGCGATCGCTGCGGCGCGCATGCGCCTGCGGCCGATCCTGATGACCTCGCTGGCCTTCATCCTCGGCGTGCTGCCGCTGATGGTCAGCAAGGGCGCCGGCGCCGGCGCGCAGAACGCGCTCGGCACGGCCGTCGTCGGCGGCATGGTGTCCGGCACGGTGCTGGCGATCTTCTTCGTGCCGCTGTTCTTCGTCGTCGTGCAGGGACTGTTCGGGCGCAACAAGCCCGCGGCGGCCGAGTCCGCCGGGGCCCCCGCCGCCGATGCCTCCCCCCTGTTGAACGAGGGCCACTGACATGACCCGATTGATCTCCCTGGTCCCTTCGCCGACCTGGCCCGGCCTGACGGCGCTGGCGGCGGCCCTGCTGCTGAGCGGCTGCGTCAACCTGGCGCCGCGCTACGAGCGTCCCGCCGCGCCGGTGCCGGCGCACTACCCGGACGCTCCGGCGGACGCTGGAGCGAACGGCGCCGCGAACGCGGACGTCGGCTGGCGGACCTTCTTCGCCGACGCGAAGCTGCGCAGCCTGATCGAGCTGGCGCTCGACAACAACCGCGACCTGCGCGTGGCGGTGCTGAACATCGCGCAGGCCCGCGCGCAGTACCGGATCCAGGACGCGGCCACCTTGCCGACGCTGAGCGCCAGCGGCAGCGGCACCGCGACCCGCACGCCGGCCAGCCTCTCGGCGAGCGGCGAGGCGCTGACCAGCCACCAGTACAGCGCGACGCTGGGCGTCAGCGCCTATGAGCTGGACCTGTTCGGCCGCGTGCGCAACCTGAGCGCGCAGGCGCTGGAGCAATACCTCTCCACCGAGGAGGCGAGGCGCAGCACCCAGATCTCGCTGGTGGCGGAGGTGGCCACGGCCTACCTGACCTGGGCCGCGGACCTCGAGCGCCTGGCGCTGGCGCGCGAGACGCTGCGCAGCCAGTCCGACACCTACACGCTGACCCAGCGCAGCTTCGAGCTGGGCAGCGCCTCGGCGCTGACGCTGCGGCAGGTGCAGACCAGCGTCGACAGCGCGCGCGTGGACGTGGCGCGCTACACCGGCCAGATCGCGCAGGACCGCAATGCGCTGGCGCTGCTGCTGGGCGCGCCGGTGCCGGGCGAACTGGCGCCGGGCGCTCTCGGCGACTCGCTCAACGCGCTCCCCGAGCTGCCGGCCGGACTGCCGTCCGAGCTGATGCTGCGCCGGCCCGACCTGCTGCAGTCGGAGCACAAGCTCAAGGCCGCCACGGCCAACATCGGCGCGGCGCGCGCGGCCTTCTATCCGCGCATCAGCCTGACGGCCTCGGCGGGCAGCGGCAGCGCGGACCTGTCAGGCCTGTTCAAGGGCGGTTCGGGATCCTGGACCTTCCTGCCGCAGATCAGCCTGCCGATCTTCGATGGCGGCAGCAACCGGGCCTCGCTCGACAGCGCCATCGCCGGGCGCGACATCGCCGTGGCGCAGTACGAGCAGGCGATCCAGTCCGCCTTCCGCGAGGTGGCGGACGCGCTGGCGCAGCGCGAGGCGCTGAGCGGTCAGCTGCAGGCGCAGCAGTCGCTGGTCGAGGCGAGCGGCGATGCGCTGAAGCTGTCCGATGCCCGCTTCGCGCGTGGCGTCGATAGCTACCTGGACGTGCTGGATGCGCAGCGCTCCTGGTACGGCGCGCAGCAGACGCTGATCGGCATGCGGCTCTCGCGGCTCACCAACGGGGTGACGCTCTACAAGGCGCTGGGCGGTGGCTGGAACGGCTGAGCGCCGGTCTCGGCCGCGGCCGTGGTTGCGGTTGCGGTTGCG
>NZ_VOSR01000189.1:0-11277 GCF_007997345.1 Mitsuaria sp. TWR114 | reverse complement strand
ATCGAGGCGGCCGTCGCCGCCTCCGCGGACGGGACGCTCTGGCTGGGCCTGCAGGCCAACCAGCTGTGGCGCTGGCGCGATGGCGAGGCCACGCGCTTCGGGCCGGAAGAGGGCGTCGACGTCGGGGACGTACGGCATGTCCACGCGGGGCGCACGCGCTTGTTGATCGCCGGCGACTTCGGCGTGAGCCTGCTGCGCGGCGATCGATTCATTCCGCTGGTCGCCGAGGGGCAGGAGACGCTGGCCGGTGTGTCGGGCATCGTCGAGACGGCGAATGGCGACCTGTGGCTCAACGCGCGCAAGGGCGCGGTGCATGTGCGCCGCGAGGCGCTCGAGCGCTTTCTCGCCGATCCGCGTCAGCCGCTGGCGCTGGAGGTGCTGGACGCGCTCGACGGTTATCCCGGCAGCGCGACCTCGTTCTGGCCGCAGCCGAGCGTGGTCGAGGGCCGGGACGGCCGCCTGTGGTTCGCCGGGACGACCGGCGTCGCCTGGCTGGACCCGCTGCAGCCACGCCGCAACACGGTCGCGCCGGTGGTGCGGATCACCGGGCTGCGCGCGGGCGGCGCGGAGTACCCGGTCGGCGCGCCGCTCGTGCTGCCGCGGCTCACGGACATGATGGAGCTGCGCTTCTCCGCCGCGAGCCTGGCGGTGCCGGAGCGGGTGCGCTTCCGTTATCGGCTCGAGGGCGTGGACGCGCGCTGGCGCGAAGCGGGCGGGCGGCGCGAGACGGTCTACACCAGCCTCAGCCCGGGGCGTTACCGCTTCCGCGTGCTGGCGCTCAACAACGACGGCCTGGCCGCGCGCGAGGAGGCGGTGCAGGAGATCGAGATCCCCGCCGCCTTCCACCAGACCCTGTGGTTCCGCGCGCTCTGCGTGGCGGCCGCGGCGGCGCTCGCCTGGGGGCTGCACCGGCTGCGGCTGCGGCAGGCCGCACGGCGCGCCCGCGAGCAGATGCGCACCCGCATGGCCGAGCGCGAGCGCATCGCCCGGGAACTGCACGACACGCTGCTGCAGGGCGTGCAGGGGCTGATCCTGCGCGTCGAGGCGCACTCGGCGCAGCTGCCCACGGCCCATCCGGTGAGGGAGGCCATCGACGCCGACCTGGTGATGGCCGACGAGGTGCTCGACGAAAGCCGCCGCCGCGTGATGGCGCTGCGCGGCGCCAGCGAGACCGGGAGCAGCCTGCCGCGCGAGCTGGAGGACATCGCCGCGCAACTGGCGCGGGACTACGACGGCGAGTTCCATCTGGTGACGGTGGGTCGGGAGCGGCCGCTGCGACCGGAGGTGCGGGACGAGCTGCGGCTGATCCTCGGCGAGGCGCTGCTGAACGCGTTCCGGCATGCGCATGCGGACCGCATCACGATGAGCTGGCGCTTCGGCGGATGGTGGCTTCGGGTCACGCTGCGCGACGACGGCACCGGCATGCTCCCCGCACTGGCAGCGCAGGGCCGGCCGGGACACCTGGGGCTGGCCTCGATGCGCGAGCGGGCGAAGGGCCTGGGCGCGCGGCTGCGCATCACGAGCGCGCCGGGCCGCGGGACGGTGGTCGCGTTGGTGATGCGGGCGTCCAAGGCCTACGGCCACGAGGCGGCGCCGGCTTCACCGGCTGACGGGGACGAACAGGCAGGCGCCGATCGAGCGTGAGATCGCCGCGCTCGCCCGTGCCCTCGGGACCTGGCGCCTACACGTGCTGCCGGCACCGCAGCGTGCCGATCAGGAAGCTCTCCCGGCTGTCGTCGACCAGGATCGCCTTCGTCGTGGTGGCGATGTGGGTCGCGCCACGCGCGGGCGTGATGACTTCCTCGTTGGTGCTTTCCTCGCGGGACCGCAGCACCACGTCGTCCTGCTGCCAGAAGACGTCGGCCTGACGCTCGGGGAAAAAGTCGTAGTCGGACTTGCCGAGGAGGTCCTCGCGCGCCTGGCCGATGAGGCGGCAGAACGCCCGGTTGAGGAATACCCACCGATGCGCCTGGTCCTTGATGAAGATCGGGTCGGGCGACTGATCGAGGGCGTGGTACAGGAGATGGCGACCATCGCGAGCCTCCCAGGGCGGTGCCTCGGAGGCCATCAGGCGCATGACCTCGTTGATGTGCAGCCGCGCCAGGCAGGAGGCGCCCTGGCGCTCGTGCAGGCGGGCCAGCACGCGATGCACCGCGGCTTCCATCGGCACGAGTCCCGCCGCATGCGCCTGCTCCAGCAGTCGTGAGGCGACCGTCAGCGCCGCGGCGTCGTCGGCGTGGGCCAGGCGCTCCAGCCATCCGATCAGCGAGCCGTCGACTTGCGGCGCAAGCAGCAGTGGCCGATTGGCCAGGAGCAGGGAGGCGGGCTGTTGCGGCGCGGCGCCCGGGCGGACGTTCTCCAGCATCCGCGGCGCGTCCGGCTCACCGACGAAGCGATAGCCTCGTCGTGGCACGGTGACGAGCAGCCTCGCTCGCCTGCTGCTGTCGCCGATCGCCAGTCGCGCCTTCTGCACCGCCACCGAGATCACGGCTTCGCCGAGGTGCCGGTTGCGCCACACCTCGTCGAGCAGACGGGCTTTCGTGACGACCTGATGCCGCTGGCGAATCAGGTAGACCAGCAGGTCGAAAGGCAACGGTTCGAGCGGCCGGAGATGGCCCTCGAGCAGGACTTGCCGCTGCGCGACGCGTACCTCGCAGCGTCCGAAGACGAAGATCTCACCGCTCACGGACGTGGCCGGATGTTGGGATGCGCGATTGTCGAACGAACGTTGTCGCCGCCGCCACGTTCAGGTCGCCTTGGAGCCGTGGGTGGTGACTCGGTGATGACGTGGTTGGAAGTGGGCGATGGATCGGTTGTTCAAGCTTTGGAGTTCCTTTCGAACGGCCGCGCGGCGCTTGCGCAAACTGGGCGACGTCATCAGACATCCCCGAAACAAGCCGTACCAACGCACGTTCAACGAAGCACGCCCATGCAGACCGCACGCTCCCACGCCCCGCACACGAAGCACCTTTTCCTCACGACCGTCCTCTGCGCCGTTCTGGCCGCCTGCGGTGGCGGCGATGACGACGCCTCTCCCGCCACGCCGCCGGCACCGGACGCCCCGGTTGCACCGGCCGGACCGACCTTGGCCGCTTGCTTCAACCTGACGCCCGGCACGGCGTACACCATGACCGACCCCGATGGGGGAAGCACCTCCGGCAAGGTCCTCGTCGTGAACGAGAACTTCGACGGGGCCGCCCGCAGTGGCAGCGTGGAATTCGCGGGCGCCACCGACATCCGGAGCGCCGCGAGCTATTGGTCAGCCGAGACCAACGGCATTCGCTTCTGGGGCCTCGTCGAGTACGACGAGTCCGGCACGGCGCAGGCCAAGACCGTCCATTCCGCAGCCTTCCTGTTGCCGCTGACCTTGCAGGCCGGCCAATCGACGGTCCTGAAGTACACCGACACGGTGCAGCAGCTGACCGGCCCGCAGGCCGGGCAGACCGACACCGAAGCGCTGGAGGAAACCTGGACCTTCGAGGGCTTTGAAACGCTGACGCTGGCCGGCAAGACCTTCGCCGACACCTGCCGGATCAAGACCCAGGCCGCCGCCGCGGGCGAGGACGGTCCGTCGACCTTGTGGTTCGCGAAGGGCTTCGGCGTGATCCGCGTGCGGCACACCAACAGCGCCGGTCAGGTCGTCGAGGAATCGTCGCTGAACGCGGTCACCGCGCAGCCCTGAGCGCGGCGTCGTGATGGCGGCACCTGAGGCGAATGGGCAGTCCAGGCCTCAGGTGCCATGCCGCGGGCGCCGCTGGTGGCGAGCCTGACTTGGCCTGCTGCGATTGCGTCTTCACGCGCGCTTGATCCTTCGTCGACCCGGGCTTCATCACTTCGGACTTCTTTACCCATTCGCGACCGACTGCACCAGCTTTGCTGTCCGCTGGTTCGCGGCGGGGGACGTTGACTGGCCGTGGGGCCATCGGCCTCTCTTCTCAACGAATCGGAATGGAAGGATCGATATGAAGCTCAATGCTCGACTGCTGGCCGTCTCGGCGCTGATCGCGGTGTGCAGCGCCAGCTTCGCGCAGTCCACGGCCACGACCGTGCAGCGCGACGTCAATCAACAGCGCCGCATCGAAGACGGATTGAAGAGCGGCGAGTTGACCGTGCAGGAAGCCGGCAAGCTCGAACGCGAGGAAGGCCGCATCGACAAGCTGCAATCGCGGGAGTTGAAGGATGGGCATCTGTCGGACGCGGAGCGCGCTCGCTTGCGAGCCGCGCAGAACCGGGCCAGCGCCGACATCACCCGGCTCGAGAGCAATGGCCAGGTGGCTTCTCCCAATTCCCGATCGGCCAAGCGCATGGAGGCCGACGTGCAGCACAACATCAACCAGCAGCGCCGCATCGAGTCGGGACTGCAGGACGGCTCACTGTCTCGCCGGGAGGTGGGGCAGCTCGAGCGCGGACAAGCGGAAGTCAGTCACAAGGAAGCGGTCGCGGCGCACAACGGGCACATCGCGCGAGGCGAGCAGGTCGCGGTGAATCGGGCGGAGAAGCATCAGAGCGCTCGGATTCATCGTGAGCGGACGGAGGCGGGTGGCGCGAACTGAGCCGGGAGGCTTGGGAGACCCACGCCAGCATCCTGGCGGCCCGAACGGCGCGCGTGGTGCCGCCGGAGCCGCCTGGTTGCGCGCTGACGGGGTGCGCACGCGGTCGGCATCGAGCCCTTGGCTTGGAAGCGCAGCAAGAAACCGGGCAAGAAAGCAATGGTCCGCAGCACAGGGCGAGGTGGGCCAGCGCTTTGCAGACACGCCGTGGGCGTGAGGAAAGAAGCGCTACCGCGGCTCGTGAATGTCCGGGCTCTACAGCAAGCGCGCTGAACGGTCCACAACTTCAGCGAAAGACAAAAGGGCTTTTTGACGGATCCGTCTTTTCGCCTAGTTTCTCCTCCTTCTGGGGGGAATTTGAACCTGGCCCTACTCTCTTAGACTTTTTTGCGTGGAAAGAAAAAGGACTAACAAGGCACATGCGCAAGGGAGGCTGGGTTCACACCTACGGAAAACAAGCGGAACTGGCAACTGGCATGAATTTGGATGCACTAGCCGGTGTTGGCCTTGAAGGGAAAGAGATTCTGAGCGAGGTTGTTTCTCGCGAAGATTCGGACGGATCGACCGCTTTCGATCTATTTCTTTGGAGGAAACTATTGTGCGACTTATTGAAGCGACCGAATTTGATGCAATTTCCGGTGGTGAAGTCGGTGCAACCGGCATGGGCGACAATTATCACTACACCGGCGAAATTGTCAGCCGCGACGACGTGATTCGATGCCTCGGGGCTAACGGTAGCAATTGGATCGAAGCCCATTGGATTTGCCTTTTCTGAATGACGGCTTAATACAAGTTGCCATTCATATGGCCGCCGTAGTGCGGCCATATTTACTGTTGGTTGGAAGTTTGGACGCGTCCAGCGAAGTCATGCGCATGATCGCTGCCCAATGTCTGGGACGGCGAGAGTTCCGGCTCCGGCCTTTCCCGGAGATTGGCTCTTGGCGACCATTGGATATGAGCGACCTACTATTCATGATTTCGCCATGAAAAGAATAGCTGCCAGTGCATTGAGGGTCGCCGCATGCATCCTTGTCTTTTTTGCTGCGGTCACTTTCGTCGTTGGGTGCTCTCACGTCATTTCGGACGCTTCCATGAGGATGGTTGGGCCTGCGAAGGGGAGCTACCTATTTAAGACTTCTCTCTTTTTAGGCGTGCAGTTCGCTGTCTCTGGCGCAATCTACCTCGCATATAAAAGCGCCCCGCCTCTTATATCAAAGTCGAGCACGGAGGCCCTCTTCTTTTCGCGAGGAGTCAGCCTATCGGGATTCATGCATGCAATTGTTCCTGTAATAGCAATCCCCGTCATTTCAATCGTGCTCGCCTGGGCCTCTCGGAAAGACGTCGCGATCAACGGCATCATGCGCTGGGAGCTTCTTCCCATATCTGCGGCAATAGTGATTGTCGCCGCCGCGATAGAGGAGTTTTTGTTCAGGGGCATGCTGCTGAGAATGCTGTTGCAGTACTCGAATTCGCCGGCGCTGGTCTGTCTTATTTCTCAGTCCGCCGTGTTTGCACTGTTTCATGGAGAAGCGGCAAGGGCGTCGTGGTTGAACTTCTTCGGATTCTTCTGCGTGGGGTTGTTGTTGGGGCTGGTCTATCAGGCAAGCAAGGTATTGTGGGCTCCTGTTTTAGTTCACTCGTGGTCAAACATCTGGTCCGGCCTGCTGACCGGCGGCAGCGATTCATGGTTCGCCGGGCTCCTATTCAATGAAACAATTGACTATTTCACAGCGGTGAAGCGGTTTGCGGTAGTCGCGACGGTTCTACTCCTGCTGCGATCCCTCCAGGATCGGAAAGGCTTGGCGGGGCGCAAGCTGACATAAAGTGAAACCCTGGCGTCCCCAACTTTTCAGTTGAATCGCCTCACAAGCAGAATGAGTTCATGACGGTTGTTCTTGGAAATTCGCCTCTCTCCGTCGCCGTGAAGCTGGAGCGGTGTGCACGACCAACGGTGCATTGGACGTGGAGCGGAAATCATTTTACGGAACTTGAGCTGAAAGACTATTGCTGTGTCATTCCGGAGTTCCCAGACGCTGCGCATAGAACTGACGCAGTTTCGCTGTTTTCCGATCGATACGGTGGCGAAGGCATCGGATTCTGCGGAGGAAGCGCCCGCTGCGCTACGAGTTCGGACGTCCAAATTAAGGGCGTTGGGTTGACCCCGCTATACGGTGCAAGGCCGGGTAGCGAACCAGAGATATTGCATTCGGGCGGCACCATCGATCTTCTGGATGCGGGTCACGAGGCCATAATGAGTTCAATATGTGGCGAGGTGCTTCCCTACGGCGCCGTGCCGACGCTGGCACTAATGTCCACCGGAACATTCGCCAGAGCCGCTTTTGCAAAACCTGGAAGCCCGCCATCAGTACCTCGCGTCGTCCTGTTGCGCCGTTTCGCCTGGCGTCCTGCGCACTTCCTGCGAAACATACATTTTCGCCCTCATCCGGAATTCGGAATATCGAACGATAGCGCTCGAGTTCGATTTGCTACGCAAAAGCTCCCGGAAATTTTTGAACGCGAACTCGGCGTGGAGCGGACCAAGATCAATGAAGGACTGCTTGCCATCGCCGCACGCTTTGCCAAGCAGCTTGCCGCGGCACACGCGAAGCGCATATTCCATGGAGGGCTGAGTGCATCAAACATCGCGCTGGACGGCCGCTTCCTTGACTTTGGCACATGCACGGCTGTACCGGCTTATCGGCGCCGCATCGGGGCGCCAAAGCCCAGCGGGGCTGATATTTGGAATCAGGGTGAATATATTGAAATAATTCTCTTGAGCATGCGCCAGCAGCTGGAGCGCTATCTTCCCCGGCCATCAGACTACAAGATTGTTCCGACACTGGAACTCTTGCAGGAATTCCGCTGTCACCATGATGCTTGCTTGGCTATAGAGTTCTCAAAGCTGTCCGGGATTCCGGAGGATGCACTTCTATTGATGCCGAGGAGGCTGCTTGATGATGCGTACCGGTGTATGCGGGAAATTGCATTGAGAGGTAGTCGACGATATATATTGAAAGAAGGGTTTGATACCGTTAATACGTCGGCAGTTCCGCTTCAATCGATAGGCTGGCACGATCTCAACGAAGCATTGCGCGCGTATGCAGGGAGGGAGCTGGGCGGATCGACAACTTTAAGGGAAAGTTTGGGCGATCCTGTTCTGGCCGATACCTTGTCACGTTGTCTGGATGCCCTGTATTTCGCCTACCGAGGGCAGCAACCTGCTGAATATATGCGGAGTCTACGCACTCCCGCACTTCAACGGTGTCTGAGATTGAACGGGCCCCTCAGCTTTCTTGTGCGCGAGTCAATCTACGATGGGTTGCGAAATTTCGAGAAAGATCTTTCCGGGGTCGGAGATTTTATAGATTCGATCATCAAAAACGCCGTTCATATCCTCTCTGACTAACATCATTGGTCCTGTCAAGCTCTTTCCAGATGAAATGTACTACGACGTAGCGGGCGTGAAAGGCGAGGCCGATGTCAATCATCGACGCGCCAATGAAGATATAGGTGCCATGGTGCGGTTCGCTGGTGCTCGACCCAGCCATGGTGGAACGTCTTTGGCGCGTTTTTCGCATGCGCTGTCGTTCGCGCATGGCCTGGGTCAGACGAAGGTGTTCTATAACGGGTTTGGGCAGTGCACGGGGTTTGTTGTGTGGGCCTTATTGGTTCCCGATGTGGAGCGTCGAGTTATAAGAACCAAACGCTTGGAACTGCATGACTTCGAATGGAACGAAGGCGACAGTCTTTGGATCATCGATTTTTTGACTAGGCCCGGCTCTCTTAGGCCGGCTCTGGAATACATGCGGGACGAACTCTTTAAGGATTACAGGACAGTGAGCTATGGCCGGAATCGGAACGGTGAACTGGTCTTCAAGAGAGCGGACCGTGACAGCAAATCGGCTTTCTGGTCTTCAGCCGGCGGTCCCAGGAGGGAGAAGATTTGAGGTTGCGCACTCTTGTCCATCCGAGGCAAGAGAATATGGAACTAGTTTCGCCAGCGACGCTCGCCAACCGGTGACTTGCGCTACCTGCTCAACGTGCTTTGGCGGTAGCTACGCCGCCGGAGTCGCGGAGGAGCCAATCCCCAGAAGGCGCCGATAAGCGCCGGTGTCGGTGTGCGCCGAGCACTGGAAATTGCATTCCATATTTAATCAGAGGCTTGGCGCCGGCCGCGTCGACCCGCTTTGAACTGTTGTCTCACCCAACTCTGAACCATCGGCTTTTTGTAGCGATCAAGATTGAACTTTTCCTCAGCCCCGAGGGCTGAAGGTCCTGGGAAACACGATGGGCGCGCTGCGATCCGCCAGCCGATAGCCCATGGCTGGTCGGTTCGAGGTGCCCTCCACGTGCCCTGCCTCGACAAGGAACTGCGCGGCCAGCATTCGCGTTCGGAAGCCGCTCTTGTCGACGTCGCGATTCAGCACGATCTCGTAGATGCGCTGCAACTGCGGCAACGTGAACGGCTCCGCCAGCAGGAAGGCGGGCAGCGAGGTGTACTCCACCCGGCCGCGCAAGCGCTCGACGGCGGCTTGCAAGATCGCCGCATGGTCAAACGCCAGTTTCGGGTTGGCCAACACCTCGTCGACCTTGAACCAGGCAACGTCCGCCGCGTTAGCCCCTCTGGCAAGCTCGATGTCGCGGCTTGGGATCAGCGCAAAGTACACGTGCGTGGCCGACCACCCGCGCGGATCCCTGCTCGCTCCGCCCCAGCTTCCCAGCTGTTCGAGATAGGGGCTGCGAACGCCCGTCTTCTCGCGGAGCTTGCGTTCCGCGCAAGCCAGCAGGTCCGCGTCGACATCGACGTTGACGAATCCCCCTGGCAGTGCCCAGCGCCTGGAAACGGCTCGGACTCTTTGTCACCTGGGCGCTGCACGAGCAACACCTTCAGCGCGTCGTCCGCGACGGTGAAGATGACCACGTCCACCGTCGTGAACGGCAACGGGAAACCTAGCGCGGGGGCTTTCGACCGAGATGGCTTGGCAGGCATGCGGGCTCTTTGCTTGACGGAACTGCTTTCGAGTTGTATTGTGCAACTTGTTTTAGTTGTATAGAACAACTTATAAAGCTCGGGGATTCTCATGAACAACACCGTCACCCTCTACCGCCCCACCGGGCCCAAGGAACTGGCGCTGGTGCAAGCCAGCGGCAATCGCCGATGGCCGCCGCGGCTGCCGGACCAGCCCATCTTCTATCCGGTGACCAATGAAGCGTACGCAGTGGAGATCGCGCGTGACTGGAACGTGGCCGCAAGCGGCGCCGGCTTCGTGACTCGCTTTGAGGTGCGTGAGGCGTTCATGCAGCGCTTTACCGTCCATCGAGTGGGCGCCGCCCATCACACGGAGTGGTGGGTGCCGGCTGAGGAACTGGAAACCCTGAACGACAACATCGTCGGCACCATTGAGATGATCCGGCGCTTCCCCGAGAACAACAACGAGAACGGGACATGAAACTCGCAACCGCTCCCCACCTGCAGCAAGCCGCCCAATGGCCCGAAGAAGGCGAGCACATCCTTGCCCACCATGACGACACCAGCGTTGTCGTTTATCAGGCCTATCGCCCGTCCATTGGGCGTTATGCCACCGAGCATGGCCACTTCGGTGGCCCGGACTACAGCTTCAACCGCATGAGCTGGGTGAAGCCCAACTTCCTGTGGATGATGTACCGCTGCGGTTGGGGCTTGAAGGAGGGGCAGGAAGTCATCCTGGGCCTGCGCATCCGTCGGGCCTTCTTCGACAAGTTGCTCGACGCTGCGGTGTCGTCGTCCTTCGATCCGACGCGCTACGCCACCCAGCAGGAATGGCAGGACGCCGTCGCCACCTCCGAAGTGCGCCGGCAGTGGGATCCGGACCATGCGCCCAGCGGCGCCAAGCTACCGCGTCGTGCCATCCAGCTCGGCCTGCGTGGCAGTCTCTTGCGTGCGTTCGCGACGACTGAGCTGATGGAGGTCATCGACATGACCGACTTCGTTGCCAAGCAGCGCCAGTACGCGCAGGACGACAACCCGCAACTCGTTACCCCGCTTGAGCACGTCTACCAACGGCAGCACCGTGACTGACATCTTGAATCTCCGCAGCATCGAAGACCTGCGGCATGCGCTTGAGGCTGGCGCCACGCCGAAGTACGTTCTCTTCTGGGGACACCAGCCCAACGCCGATGGCTCCATCGGGAAGGGCTGCTTCAGCCAATGGTTCGAAGCGAGCTTCGAGGTCGACGGGCAGACCTACCTCACGGCTGAGCATTTCATGATGGCCGAGAAGGCTCGCCTCTTCGGCGACGTGGAGACGCGCGCCAGCATCCTGGCCGCCAGAACCCCTGCGGAGGCCAAGAAGCTGGGCCGAGGCGTGAAGGGGTTCGACGACGCGCGTTGGGAACAGGCACGTTTTGACATCGTCGTCCGCGCCAACGAAGGCAAGTTTTCGCAGAACCGGGCATTGCAGGACTATCTGCTCACCACGGGCGACCGCGTGCTTGTCGAGGCCAGCCCCGTTGACCGCATCTGGGGGATTGGCCTGGCAGCGAACGACGAACGAGCGTTGGATCCGCGCGCGTGGTGCGGCCTGAACCTGCTGGGTTTCGCCCTGATGGAAGTGCGGGCGCGGTTGGCGTCTAACCGCGGACCCGTCACCGCCGCACGAGGCTGAGCCGGCGAACGGCCTCGCGTCGGCACCCAGTTCCCCGCTTCATCCCCCCATTTCTGCAGTCCGTCGCCCCCCGCTGGGGGCGG
>NZ_VOSR01000188.1:0-16074 GCF_007997345.1 Mitsuaria sp. TWR114 | reverse complement strand
CCTATTGATCAGCGTGTCCCTAGAGGAGCTTGGGATGAAGGCGTTCCGTGTGTTCTTCAAGCAAGGCAAGCAAGCATGAAATCGCTGACGTTGGACCTGACGCGCTGGGAAGCGCACTGCATCTTGGAAGCGCTCACGGAGCTCGACGCCAAGTGGGCGAACATTTGCCAGACTTCCAAGGACGAGGATGAAGTCGCCGACTATGGAAACGACCTAATCGAGCTCCGC
Source organism: Mitsuaria sp. TWR114 (assembly GCF_007997345.1). Lineage (NCBI taxonomy): Bacteria > Pseudomonadati > Pseudomonadota > Betaproteobacteria > Burkholderiales > Sphaerotilaceae > Roseateles > Mitsuaria sp. TWR114. The sequence goes on along the minus strand of NZ_VOSR01000188.1, from coordinate 15,846 downwards.
CTGACCCTCAAGTCGGTGAAGGAGCAGGCAATTGCGGCCTTTGGACCTGGCGTCGCTAACTTTGATCGCACGCCACTGTGATCTGCTGAGGTACGCCTCGGCATAGCCGACTGACGAGTGGCACCAGGGTACCGCGCTGAAGCAATGCTGCGGTCGCGCTCGAGGACGCCTCGACGCTGGACTTCAGCGCGCACCGTTGGCGACGAGCCCTGATCGCAGCACTAGGCCAAGACGGTGCAGTGGTTGTCGTCGGGTAGTGTGCGGTAGGTAGAAGTACCCGCACTCGAGAGCAGCCACTAGGGCCCTCCCGTTCTGAACGATGAACTCGGGTGGCCGCTCGGCCGAAGGAGCGAGCTCGGCAGCTCGCGCAAGTTGACCCCCACATACTCCGCACTGGGCAAGACTGGCAATGTCGACTTGGTCATCCTGCCCCTCGCGAAACTCCAGGGGAAGCTTCACGGGGGCTCCGCACGCGGCACACGCGCTGTGCAGCGGGATCTGGTGCTCTGGGCAGTGTCGCCAGCAGCGAAACCTCCATTCAATCAGGTAAGCATGCTCTGGCATCTCCGTGAGGCACGCCGGGCAAAACCGAAAGCTAGCGCCACCTCGACCTGACTTCAGCAGGTAGGCAGAGCCCCTTGGGTCGATGCTCATCAAGGACAGAAGCACGCGTCTGGCCGGCAGAAGGTTTCGCAGCCATTCGTTCTCGGCCTTGGCGTCGCTGCGAACGAGCCATCGCACGATGGCCAGGTCGAGATCGCTGCCACCATCGATGCCCAGTGCCTTGCGGAAGGATCCGACCTTCTCGTCCTGGGAAAACGCCGCCCGCGTCAGCCATGAGCTGGGAGCCTCCTTCAGTACCGGACGAGGCACCGAGACTAGTCGCTCAAAGATTTCGGCGCCCATTACTGCCCCTCGAACAACTCAAGCTGCCCTTGCTGCAAATGGTGAAGCCGTGCCTTTGAGGACTTGCTCTCGCGCACGAGCAACCGCACGGCGGCTGCGAACGATCGGTCGGCAGAGTTGGACGACAGCCGCGCGAGTCGAGCCATACCTTGCTCGTAGAACAACCCATCGGCGACAAGACTCTGCAGGGCCGCGGACGAATCAAAGGCGTCCGCTCGACTGAGGCCGCGAGCCACAACGTCGTGGCAGACCCGTGGCGCTGCGGGATTGCAGACCAGTTCGGCGCCGACTCGTTGGTGGGGAGTCTGGCGGACCCCCAGCGCCCAAAGGGCGTGAAATGCACCGTCGACCGTGAGACCGCTCAACCAACCCGGGAGACTGTCGTCAAGAGCCGAATCGGGCGGCGCGTTGCTGGGCTGCTCGCGCAACTGTTGCTCGACCCAGCGGCACCATGAAATAACCTTCGGATCGACGTCGGCGTCGTCCTTGGAGGCGAACTGTCGGCCGCAACTACAGACACCCGGTGCCGGCCGCTCCCATGACAGTCGTCGCCGACAGAAATGGCACGCGCCAATCATCGCGATCCTGTGCTTGGTGCATACCGCCACACCTGTCACCTCCCAGATGCAGCGGCAGAACGGATCTTCGATGAGGCATCGAGGGCACGCTTGAGGCCTAAGCCCGCGCAGGCCTAGCCGGCAGGACCACGCAGCGCCGAGATAGTGGAAGCCTTGAGCCGAATCAGGGTCGCGTTGCGCCAGCCGCGGGACAAGCCAACGCGTTGAGGTGCCCAGCAGTCCGGCAAGGGCGGCGCTGTGCTCGGCATTCTGGAAGCTGCTCGGTGTGAGCCCGAGCATCTTGAGAAGCGACTTGAGCCTGAGGCCGTTCCGATAGGCAAATCTCTGCGCCAATCCCAGGCCGGACTCCTCGGCTTGTGGGAGCAGAGCCAGCAGGCCTGCCAGCTCAGTCATTTCTGAAACCCGAGTCGTTGATGCGGAACAGCCGCTGGGCGGCAAGATCCAGATGGGCGACCTCGATAGCTGACTTGCCGTTGTCGTATGCCACCATGACGGCTTCTGTGACCAGGTACTTGAAGAGTTTCGGGGACCCCTGCGTGAGTCGATGGGCCGTAGCGGCTTGATTGGCTCTGCAAAGCACTGACATGTCGATGGCAGGCATGCTCTTGGCGAAGGCGGTCAAGAAAGCCCGCCAAACCGCGTCGTTGGCAAATGAGGAAAGGGTCAAGGCCTCCCCTGGAAAGCTGCCAGCGAGCTCCGGGTCGACCCGTATCAGTTGCTCCTTGGAGAGGCCGCCGAGGAGCACTACTGACAGATGGGCCTCCTCCGTTAGATGACGCAGGACCACGCTCGCGGGTGTCCAGCGTCCTCCGCCGTATGACATTCGCCGTTGGCTGACCAAGTACTCGGCCTTGTCGACAAAGAGGACGCGTGTCGAGCGCCCCACGAGTGCATCGGTAAGGATGTCGAGCTTGGCTCGAACTCGCTCGTTCGACACCCTCGGGAACGGATAGTTGATCGCAGTTAGAGCCGACTCCACGAGCCCGCCTGCACTGGGGTATCCGGCCAGAGCGATATGAACCGTCGCGGTAGACCGATCGAAGAGCCCTGAACTCGGCAGCGTCTCTGCGAAGACGCGAGCGATCGACGTGCATCCAGCGCCGCTGGAACCCTGGATGAGCAACCCCTGTGGCGCGAGTTTTGCCCCGGCGATCTGAAACACCCGGTCTATCGCCTCAAGGCCTTCCTTGAACTGCCCGTGCTGGACAAAGATCTTCTGCGCGTCTTCCGCCATTTCCAACGCGCCGGTGCTGTATGTGCGCATCCTGCGCTGGAAGGCGGCCGCCTCGTCAAGAACTGGCCGCCGCGGTTCAAAGGGTTGAACGTTCGTCATGGCTTCAGAGGAGGAAGGTCTCGAACTCCGGGATGTCGGCGGCATCCTGGCTCGGGCCTTCAAGAAGAACGGTCGGAGTGTTTGGTGTTGGATCCTGAGTTGCGCCGTCGCCTTGCGTAGGGGCCGGGAGCCGGGCGGAGGTGAATCCCGAGGCGCATGCAAGAGCCTTCGCATCCCTTCGAGTCATCTTGCTTGCGTGATAGCTCCAGTGGTCCAGCAGGCCAAGCTTCGAGTCAATGAGGTCACGCTCGGTTGCCTTGGACTTGAGCTGCTTACGCCGGTGAGCACGGATAGCCTGATGCTGCGTTTGGCTCAGGTCCTTCGAGTACTCGGTCCACCGACAGGGAAGCTCTAGCCAGGACTTGTCCGTTGGCGATTCCAAGTACAGGCGGCTGAGGTCATCGGGGTCCCATTTCACTAACGTCCGGAAGTTGTTGCCAAGCGAGCGCTTGAGAGGGAGCAACTCGTCGGCGCCGTAAGGCATCCCAAAGAGCTGAACGCCGCCGGCATTGACAGATCGTTCGGTCGAGAGCGCGGAGGCCAGTTTGAACTCCTGCATCGAGCCTGGATACTGAACGGGAGGCAACAGAGAGACGCCTTCCTGATAAGTCTCGAACGGCATCGAGAGAGTCCGATCGTTGACCTGGAATGGATACACGTCGACGATGAACATCAGCAGACCTTCAACGAACGCTGTGAATCCGATCGCGGCGTCTTTCATGGGATTGAGTTCATCTCGAGCCCGAGATCCGCTCTTCCTCACGCGCCCCTTGGCGAGACTCAACCAGTTGAGTGATGCGAAGAATCGTTCGACATGTGGTTTCAACCACGGCGTGCGGACCTTGCAATACATGAGGTCTGTCTCCAAGGTCCAGGCGATCCGGCGGAACGCTTTGGAATGGAACTCCAGGCCGTTGTCTAGAACGAGCAGATCAAAGAGGCCGCTCGCGATCCACGGCTTCTTGATAGAGGAAAAGCCGGCGAGTTGATCCAGCTTCATAGAGACCGCACTGCGGATCACGCCGCTGACACTGGTCACGCTTGCCCCGTGAAAGCTTACGTAGATGCCCAGCGGGTAGCCCGAAAATGCGTCGATCGCGACGGTCAGAATTGGCCGACCGAGTGGCAGTCCGGTTCGGTCGCAGAGCACCACCCAGTCCAGCGGCGTGTGATCAACCTCTACGCGCTGTAGTGGGCCTACCGGGTGGTCCACGTTCATTGCCGTGCGGCACGCCCTGATCGCACGCTCACGGCCCTCGCGTGATGCGATGCGGTGGAACATGTCCACCTTCCGCACCTCTCGCTGAAGCGTAGCGATTGAGATCGCTGGGGCCGACTGCGGGATCGTCCCTGCGGCCTTGAACTGGTCATTGCGCTTGATCACATCCGCATGAGCCAAAGCCAAGGAATGTCTGGCCCGCGTGAAATAGATGGCGCGCAGCGCACTGCGGACCAGCGAGAGCTGCTCCTCAGTGAGCCGGCGGCGGCGGCGGCGTCCCACGTTGCCAGAGACCAGACCTTTCGGCCCATGCGCGTCGAAGCCGCGCAGCCACCGATGAAGACTCGAGAACGAGGGGGGCGACTCGCCAAGTTCTCTAGCCTTAGTCTTGGCCAGTTGGATGATCTGATCGCGCTGACCGCGGCGCAGATGTGCCGCCTTGATCGCCTTGATGTACCTCAGACGGTGCGCGACCTCGTCTGCGGCCTTCTCAGGGAGGTTGACGAGAGAGATCGCCTCGACCGCTTCGGTTAACTCGGACTCCGTGGGCCGGCGCTCGACCGCAACCTCGTACGCCCCGTCCCAGATCTTCTTGAGTAGTACGTGCCCTTCGATGACTTGAGGGAGTCTTGTCACGACGTCTTCAAGGATGTATTTGCCACCTTCGACTTCGCGAGTCAGTTCAAGTTGCCGCTGACCATGGCGTAGCACCAAACCAGCAACCAAAGCGATGCGCATGATCTTCTCCAGGAGAGGGGGCGATGGAGACCAGGGACAGGTCGCTGATCGCGATGTCCGCGTTGATCTGAATGGCGTGATGTGCTGCAAGGGCGAGGATGTCTTGGCGACTAACTCCAGCCTCTTGCGCGAGCCGCGCGATGGGAATGCCATCGGCATGGCTTTCCAACAGGCTGATGACCCGCGCCCGCGCTTGCTCGGTGACTTGGTGCCGTCGATATCGGAGCACCTCGCTGGCTCGACTGCGCAGGTAGTGCCCGCCTTGCAAGTGCTCTTCCGTGAGCACGTAGAAAGCCAACCCCTTTTCATGAAAATGGGTGGCCGCTTCGTCAAATACCTCCCGGTATTTGGGTATTTGCCGCTTCGGCTTTACCTCGACGACAACTCGCGGAGTCGTGTCGTACATGCCAATCGCGAAATCGGGCGTGTACCGGCCCGAAGTGAGCTCGAGGCGAAATGGTTGGTGCTGGATTCGCGTGACACCTGCGAGAAGTGCAGCGCGGTATACGAATCCGACTTCCCAGGTCGATTCGGCTTCGATGGGCTTTGAAAGCCGCGCAATATTAAGCAGGTACACGGTTCGGCTGGGCGAACGGTGTACTACCTTTCTAGTAGCTTCTTCCACTTTTGATAGGACGAGTTGGTCCATCGGCGCGGAGAATTACGCTCCGCCGGCCTTGACAGACATTCCTACCGAGTGGAAACTACAGTCTCTGACCACTGTTGAGTTCGCTCAGCGGGAACGCCGGCCATTCGCAAGGGTGGTCGGCGTTTATTTTTTCATGCTGTCCTCCTGGTGATGAGTTCTGCGCGTCTCACGAGTGCAGGTTCGTTTGCACTCGTCTGACTTGCTCGTCAGTGGCGGCCGGCTTGAGGCCGAGCGCGACGGCGACGCGATGGCTCTCCCCCCAGCGGGCCTGGCTTCGCCCGTTCAAGACGGCGTAGACCGTGGCGGCCGAGAAGTTGTTGGCGGCGGCCCAGCTGCGAACGCTTATGCCGCAAGCCTCGAGCGCCTCTCGGGCTTCACGAAGATTTGCCAAGTCGCTCGACATTCCATGCCCTCCACCAAAGTCCTGCACCTTATTGAGTATCTTCAGAGATGTAGGACGATGTCAATTCACTATGAAATCAGCTCGCGAAATACTTGGTGGTGGCCCCATTGACAGATGCTCCTAAGGGAGCCTCGTACTGGCATTTTGGCTGACCGGTGCGCGATTTTTGAGATGGCTTAAGCAGAAGTATCCGCTAGTGTGTCATTTGGCCCGTCAAATCGGCCAGCGTCCGGCTTTCTATGCGGGCGAAGTATCCGGTAGTGTGTTATTTGGCCTCAAGAATCGGGCAGGATCCTTCTTTGGTGCGATCTAGCCTTTTTCAAGGTCTGCCCTAAATAGCGCGCCCCTGTCCCTCTTTATTGGGGCAAGTGCGGCTCTTCAGATAATCCTGGAAAGCAGGGCTGAATGGGGCGACCGCAATCGGAACCACGGAGAGCGGCAAACTGCCCTCACGCGAATTTGGCCTTGTGTCGGCCTGCACGGCACGAGGAGGCGCCTGAAGTGCCTGACGGTTCTGGCAATCGCCGAGGGGTGGGAGCGAGCGGCAGTGGACAGGGCGATCGACACCTCGCACGCCGCGGTCCTCTAAACGCAAGCGGTCTCAGTTGGCCGAGCTTGAGGAGCGGCCTGCCTCGCAGAGCGCCGCGCCATCTCTAGCGCTTCGCGTTCGAATCCAAGCTCAACGAGATCGGCCAGGCTTTCAAAACTGGTCGACCAGGGGTGTGTGGGCTTAGATGCTGGATCAATCTCTGACCCGGTCTGATGGATGAGATGGACAGCGAGAACTGCTGATGAAGATGGCTCGCTGTTGGACAGTGGGCGCAATGCGCCATCGATCGTCGCGGCATCAATCTGGGTAGGGCTGGTGAGATCGAGTCGAGGCGCACCCGTCACATCAATCTGGGGGAAGTAGTACGAAGCGGCGTGCACGCCCCCCACGCGGACTTCAGCGCTGATCTGACCCGCTTGCTGTAGCCGGGTTAGCCTGGTCATCAGTCGTGAGGGAGTGGCGAACCCAGTCGGGTCCACGAATAGCTGAACCGGGCGAACAGCGCAGAATTCTCTGACGAGCCGCATCACCTCGTTTGTGGCGAGTGCGCGCAGCTTCATGCCCTGCTTCTTGGAAGCGGTCCTGCCGTGTCTCCTTGACTCTTCCACGAGGCCCCTCTGGCGGAGCTCGGACACCACGGAGGCCAAAGTTGGGTAGCTCACGCCGCACACGCCTTGCCATTCCGCGATCGTCCTGGCGGGGCTCAGCGGGCATTGCAGCCGATCCTCGACAAGTTGAGCGACCGTGAGGGCTCGTGCTCCGAGTCGGGTGGGCCTGAGGGGAGGCGGAGACCGATGGGGGATGGCCGAGGCTAGGGCCTGGGCTAGAGCTTGATCATGGGCGTCCAGGGAGGTGCGAGCGCTGCCGGCACTCTCATCGATGCGCATCCAGTGGATGCGTGCTGCCAGCTCGGGATGAAGGATCGACCTCAAGCGGCCATGTTCTTCGGCCAGTCTCGCGTCGCTAAGTCTTGAATCTGTTGCGACACAGACGGCCAGCACGTTCGGGCGATCGCGAACCTGGAACGTCAGCCTGACCAGAACCTCAAGAAGGTCGCGAACGCTTTTGGAGCTATGACGGCCTATGACGACTGTGCGAGGTTGGCTGCCGTGGTCGCCGAGCTGCAGTTCATCGAACTGAAGATCCGCCATCTGTTAGATGCTCAAGGTAAAAAATTTAGGTTGCGACTAAATATTAAGTTGCAACCTAAATTTTGACACTTATGTTCCATTCGCCCAGCGCCATTCCGAAGCCAGTGGCCGTCACTGCCTCGACATCTCTGCAAAGGCGTCCAAGGCCGCGAGCTTTGCATGCTCTGCAGACGGGTACTCGCCAGGGAGGATGCGTCTGAGGGGCGGGCCCACCTCCGGTGGAGGCACGAGAATCAGCACCGGTGCATAGCGGCCGGATCGGAGAAGCTCGGCTTCGATATCGGCAGTCCAGTTGTCGTTCATGTGGGGGCTTCCGAGGCCGATGGTAGACCGCTTCGCAGCGAAAGCGGAACTTCGCTCAGTGCCTGTGGGTCAGATGGAAGCGGGCCGCAGCCAGCGCCGCCAGAAGCTGCGCTTCATCGACAGGCTTGATTAGCGTTCGGTCGAAGAGGGTCGGTTCATGACCTAGAGCATCTCCGGCACGGGTGTAGCCGGTTATGGCAATCAACCAGGTGCTTGTGCCCACCCGTTGCCGGACTCGAGCCGCCAACGTCACGCCATCCTCAAGTCGCAAGCCAGGTTCGACGATGACGACGTCAGGGCGTAGCCGTTCAATTCGAGCAAGCGCCATGTGTACGCTTGAAACTGACTCGCTGAGCCAACCCTCAAGGGTGAGCCACTCTGCCAAAGCTTCGCCAGCATCGGGAGAGTCATCAATCACTAACGCGCTCCATGCCCGTTCACTCATAGCGAGACATTCTGTTCAGGATGCCGCCGAGCGGTGAATTCGGGATTTCGCGATAGAGCCGACCATCTACCGAGAGAATTGGAGCCAACAGGGCCAAACTGGCTGGAGTATCCTCTGGGCAGTCTGACGTGGGGTTGCTTAGTGCCACTGCCTCACAGAGCTTGCTCCGTCAGCCTGCAGGCGCACCTTTCTTCAGGTGCATTCGCTATGCCTGCGTCGCTACGCATCACCATTGTGGTCAACCACTTCGACACCCGTTGCTCGTTGTCGAAGTTCCTCCGATCGCTTGGGCATCTCGTGGATGAAACCCGCTCAGCGGCGGACGGGCTGCGCAGCCTTCACGCGTCGGAGCCCGAGACTTTGATATGCGACATCGATCTGCCTGACGCCTCTGGGTGGGATGTGATGCGCCAAGCTGACCTGACCTCCGCCGTATTTGCGGTCGCAATCAGCACGTGGGACGAGCCTGCCGATCGAGCCAGGAGCCGCACCGTGGGCTTCAAGCGCCACATGCAGAAGCCGCTGGTCCTCAACGACATCGAGAGCATGCTTGCAGAGGCCTCTGCGTGGAGGGACTTGCACGGCTCTGTCGGCGCCCCTCCGACACACTAAGCGCGGTTTCGGACCGCTTTCAGCCTGAAGCCGCGACGGCAACGCAGCGAGAACAAACATTGAGGGCACGCTACATTACAGGCGTTGCTCCTCCCCGAGCATCGGTCTAGGTGACTCCCTCACTGGACCTTTCGGCCTCGCCATGTGCGAGGCTTTTTCTTTCCCGCGTGTGGTCGATACCCAGCAGCGAAAGCCTCCAGCCTGCTCGTGGGCCGCCCTACTCGCTGCGTAGGCATCACGGGCTACAGAACACCGTGGGCTATGCTCGGGCCATTCTGACGTCGGGGGACTTCGTGCCTTTGCCCGACAGAGTCCGCGCGGTCAGCTTGCAGGGTGCACCTCCCTATGGGTGCAGATCTATGCCGGCGGCTCTTTTCATCACAGTCGTGGTGAGCCACTTCGACACGCGTCGAACATTGGCGAACGTTCTTCGCTCGCTCGGACATCGGGTAGACGAGGCTGGCTCGGCTGCAGACGGCTTGAGCCGACTTCGAGCGGCGGCTCCCGACACGCTCATCTGCGACATCGACCTTCTCGACGCCTCCGGCTGGGACCTGATGCGCCAGGCTCAGCTTGCGCCCTGCGTTTTTGCTGTCGCGATCAGCATGTGGGAGGAGCCTGCAGACCGCGCCCGAAGCAGAGCCGTCGGCTTCAAACGCCACATGAAAACGCCGTTGCACCCCGAGGAAATCGAGAACGCGCTTGCCGAAGCCGCTACATGGAAGGAGTCGCACGGCCCTGCAGATTCCGCTCCGGTCAGGTCTTGGCCAGGGTCGTCGACGTCATGAGTTTTCGAGCGGCGCCTTGCTATGCCCGACATGGGGGTTTGAAATTTACCCCGCTGCCATCGAAACGGCGGAGCTGCCGGTCTGCTACGCAGGCCTTTCAGGTACATTGAGTCACTTCGGGGCACGCTGCAAGTGACACTGCCCCAAACTGGCTTGCTTGAAGCGCCACCGGCGGAAGCGTCGCCCTTGACGGGACAAGTCCTTGAGCGGAGTTGTCCCATGCCTTCCCGACCCGACCACCACGCCCCGCAAGAGGCCGAGCACGTTGTTGACGGTGCGCCACCCAGCGAGGCGCTGTCCATTCCCCTTTCTGCCGAGCATGCTGAGTTGCAGCGCCAAGGGGCCAAGGCAGCCGCTCGCGGCGAAGCACAGGACTCAAACCCCCTGCTTGACGCGATCAACCAACCCGATGCGACCGGCGAGAGCGAGAGGGTCTGGTCGGATCGGCGCGACGCCTGGGATCGAGGTCACGATTCGCAGCAGCGCCCCACTGTTTCGCCGGCCCGCATCGCTGGTGGCACTGCTCCCATCGAACATGCTCAGGACGAGGTCCTCTTTGGCGTCACCAGAGTGCTGACCTTCGATGGCCGCAAAGGTCTGACGTCCGCAAGCGGATTCTTTTTTGAGCGAGACCTCCGTCTGTTCTTGGTCACCAGTGGCCATGTCTTCTTTGATGCCGCGACGGGTCATGCTCCCGACCGAGTCGAGATCGAACTGCACACCGATTCGCGCGACCTCACGCAGTTAGTCACGCTGTCAATCCTGCTGCACCGCGATGGCCTGAGCGCTTGGAGCCAAGCGCGCGACAGCGCCGGAGAGGTGGACGTGGCCGCCCTCGAGATAGACCGAACCGCGATGCCTGCCGACTGTGTTGTGCGTCCGTTCGGGCCGCCACATCTGCCCGCCGGGTTCGACTTGTTTGAAGTTGGCGACCGGCTCGCCATTCCGGGCTTCCCACTGGGCTTCTTCGACACCGTCCATCACCTGCCTGTGATACGGCAAGCCAGCGTGGCGTCCTCCTATGGCGTCCGTTTCCAAGGACGGGGCTACTTTCTCACCGATGCCCGCATGCACCGCGGGTGCAGCGGCTCGCCCGTGCTCGCTCGAGCCAGCACCGTCGCTCCTGGCCGGGTGCGCTGGTACCTTGTCGGCGTTCATTCCAGCCGCATGGATATGGTCACGCGGAACACGGTGCTGGATGAATCACTGGGATTGAACTGCGCCTGGTATGCCGATGTGCTCATACCTCTGACCGCCGGCTCCAGCCGCGAACTGCCATGACGCAGCCCCTGCTGCAGGCCGCCGACCTGCGCGACGCTACACGCCTCACCACCGATGCTGTGGCCGGCTTGGCCGGCCTGGTCCAGGCGATCCAGGCGCGTAGCGACACGCTTCCCCGCATACCTGGACTGGCCGGGAGAGACGCGGGGGACGAACGTGCCAGCGGCGGCACTGGCCTTGTGTATGAGACCGTTCGTGGCGTCACACACTTGGCAGGGGGAACCGTCGAGGCCCTGTTAGGCTGGCTGACGCCTGCCTTAGGCGCTGACGATCCGCATCAGCCGTCACAAGCGGAGCGTGAGGCCCTTCTTGCGGCTCTGAACGGTGTGCTGGGCGACCACCTCGCCACGACTGACAGCCCGCTGGCCACCACGATGCAGTTTCGCCATTGCGGGCAGCCTCTTCGACTGGAGCGTCACGCGCTGCGCACCCGCCTTGGCGATGCCAAGCCAAAGCTGATGGTGTTGCTGCACGGACTGTGCATGAACGACTTGCAGTGGTGTCGCATGGGGCATGACCATGGCGCGGCCCTGGCCCGAGAGTTGGGCTACACGCCTGTCTACCTCCACTACAACAGCGGCCTGAGCGTCTCGACCAACGGCCGCATCCTGGCAACGCTGATGGAGGGGCTCTATGGCGCATGGCCCGTGCCAGTCGAACGCTTGGTAGTGCTCGGCCACAACATGGGCGGCCTAGTGGCACGCAGCGCCATCCATCATGGCGTTCAGATGCAGCGTGGCGGCTTGCGTTGGCCAGGTCGCGTCAACGACCTCATCTTCCTGGGCACCCCCCACCAGGGCGCACCGCTTGAACGGGCAGGGCATGGCGCTGACCTGCTGCTCAGCGCCGCGCCATACGCAGGCCCGTTGGCGCGGCTGGGCAAAGCACGCAGCGCGGGAATCAACGATCTGCGACAGGGAAACATCGTGAAAGCCCCAGCGGGTGACGATGGCGCGCATCGCGCAGACCGAGTCAACCTGCCAAACAATGTCCGCTGCTTTGCCATTGCCGCCAGTCTCACCCGGGCATCCGGCAGCATCAAGGCAAGGTTGCTCGGCGACGGCCTGGTGCCTGTTGCGAGCGCGCTGGGTCAGCACAGCGACCCCGACCTCAACCTTGGGTTCGCACCCGAGTGCCAAGCACTGGTGCACGACACGGGCCACCTTGACCTGTTGTCAAGCACCGAGGTCTTCGGCCTGCTGCGGCAGTGGCTCAACTGAAGGCCGGTTGTCGTCATGGGCCGGAAGCGTCGCAGCCACAGGAGCAAGCGCAATCTGGCATCGCTGCGGCTTGAAATCGCGAAGGCACAGGTTCGGCTGTCCATGCTGCAGACGTCAATCAAGGAGGCTCGAAGCGATGTCGGTCTTGCGGCCGTTCAAGACGTTCGGGCCGAAAACAAGCTCCTTGTAGAGACAAATCTCCGGTCGGAGCAGGCCGCCTGCGCGAGCCTGGCTGCGCTGGACTTGGCCGTGAAGGCGTCCCAGACGGACGCTCTGACAGGTCTGCGAAATCGCAGCGTCCTGTGGGATCGGCTCTCGCACGAAATGGACCTGGCGGGCAGGCTCGGACAACACGTCGGTGTTCTGCTTCTGGACCTCGACGACTTCAAGCAGTTGAACGACCGCCACGGACACGCGTTCGGCGACCTCGCGCTTCAAAGGGTCGCGAGTGTCCTGACCGCCACGGTACGCGCCAGCGATACCGTCTGCCGGCTCGGAGGTGATGAGTTCGTCGTGGTGGCCTCGACGGTGATCCGGGAAGACGTGGACGAACTGGTACGGAAGGTCACTAAAGCGCTGTGCGAGCCGTTCTGTGTCGCTGGAAAGTCGATCACCGTTTTAGCGAGCGTGGGCTCCTCGGTGTACCCCGAGGACGGCCAGGTCGAAGCAGTTCTGCTCAGAAAAGCGGATGAAGCGATGTACAGGGTTAAGCGCTCACGCGGCCTGGGGGGCCGGTCTTCGGCGGCGCCGACGCCTTGACGCGGTGCCGAGGCTTGGGCCGCCTAGTTGGCCCCGGCTTCTTGACCAGGCAGTCCATCAACGCGCGAATCAACGCGCGATTCTTCGCCGTTTTCTCCTCGCGCGTCGGCATTTACAGGCGGTGACCCGTGAACGGCCGGCACCTCTCAAGCACCATGGCGGCGAACGGCTCCGTCCAAACGACGGCAACTCAGTGCCAATCGCCGGAGGACCCATGGCCATCCTTAGCTGGCTCGATGTGCGCCTCAGTAGCGGCCGCCGCCAAAACCCCCGCCGCCGTAACCGACATCCGAGCGCTTGGTTGCTCGGAACTCTCCTCCGGCGCGAGGCGCCTCACGCTTTTGAGCGTCGCGAGGGCGCGCCAGACTGACCACGATCGAGCGTCCTTGCACGGGGGCGCCATGCAGCCCAGCGATGGCAGCCTGGGCACGTTCGGCCGATTCCATCTCCACGAATCCGAAACCCTTGGAGACGCCGGTGTCACGGTCCATCATCACTTTGGCCGAAGAAACGTCGCCGAACTCCGAAAAGTTGCTCCTGAGCATGGAGTCGGTCACCGAGAAGGGCAGATTGCCCACGTAGATTTTGCTGCTCATGTGAAGAGCCTTTCATTTTGGTTTGTTGGCGCACAGCCGGGGATCGAAATCCCGCGTAAGACGTGTGCGCATGGGCCAGAGATCTGCAGGAAGAGCAATGGATTTGGAAACTCAGAAGGCCCCCAGGCCGACGCCGGTGGACTCAACCCAGCCTTGAGTCACCGCAAAGAGATGAGCGGCATGACGAGATGCAAACGTCCGGTCAAACCGGAAGACACGGCAGTAGGTGCCGTTGCCGTCGGCACGCCGGATCGCAAATGCAGCGCTGAAGCGGCCGCAACTTGTCGGGTGTGTCGTGGGCGAAACGACATACTTGCCCATGGAAATTGCGTGGTTCGGAATCTTGTTCGATCAGTTGACAGTCCGCGTTGCGGCTTGGCGCAGCGCGGCGCAGCATGGGTGGGACTGCCAGAGTCGGCGCAGTCCCAAAGCCGAAGTTCCGCATCCGCGGAATCAGTGTGATGCTGGGTGGTGCAGGAAGAAGCAGAGCATCTGCTCGGACGCCGCGGGGCCTTGCCAATCGGCCTGTATGCCCTGCGCATCGCCACCTGACCAGGCATGGCCGGCGCCCTCGATCAGCCAGAGCTCGGCGTTAGTCTGGCCGTCGGGGCCGACGTGCGTGCGGCGCGTGTACGCGCGACCACCCTCGCGGCCATTCTCGAAGCGATGCGAGCCCGGCAGGCCCGCGACGGCGTCCTCGTAGAGACGTACGCCATTGCTAGGGTGGACGGTCATATCCCTTGTGCCATGAAAGATGATGGTGGGCAGGGTACGGCGCCCCTGCAGTCGCCCGGTTCGCGGCTCGTGATCAGCTCGCCCGAACCGCCTGAGTGAGGGCGCGCCGCTAGCGTCAACGACCGCGCCGTAAGGCAGCCCAGAATGGACGCCCACCGAGGCGAACAAGTCGGGATACGTCTGGCCCATCACTGCGGCCATGGCGCCCCCCGCCGCCAGACCAGCAACGTGCACGCGCTGTTCGTCGATCTGGTGCTGCGCGATAACACTGCGGGTCAGACTGGCGAGCTGCGCGGGCTCGCCGCGACCACGCTGCTGGTGGCAGTACATGTACCAGCTCCATTCACCCTGCTCACCGTCGCGTACGGGCTTTTCGGGGTACAGCACCATCCAGCCCAGTTTGCGAGCCGCCGCATTCATCTGGCTGCTCAACGCAAGGTCGTCCAGCCCTGTTTCGCCGCCATGCAGCATCACCAGTAGCGGTCGAGCAACGCGCGTGTCTCCTGCGGGGGTGTACAGCTTGTAGCTCATCGTGCTCTGGCCTCGCACATGGGTGCCCGAGACGAAGCGCTCCGAGTCCGCGAAGGGGCCGAGCTGCGAATGGGCCTGGTCGATGCGGCCCCTAGCAGGATCTGCGGCGTCCAGAGAGTGGGAACTGCGAGGTGCCGCGATGCGGCGGGGGCGTAAGAGTTCCGTGGTCATGAGATGTCCTAGTCTGCGCGGAGTCGGCCGCGCCAGTAGCGTGGCGTAAGCGGCAGCAATGGTTGAAGCCGTCGTCCGCATGGCCGGGGCGCGGCCTAGACCATGCGTCTTGTCGCCGGAGCCGTTGACCGAACGCCGGCGGAGCCGCTCACGTGAGCCAACCGTCTTGAAATCGCTGGGGGTCAAGCACATCCCGGATGTGATCAATCGAACCGCACGGCGCAGCGAAAGGAAGTTCGATGAACAGGGCCCGCCGTGGCGGCGTGTGATGTCTTCGGAAGATCAGCGTTCCGAGTTCCGACCGATGAGGGCAGATGTAGATCACGTCGAAGGCATTGACGTCCACTGCCTGGAGATTGGCAAGTCGTGCCTTGACGAACATGTCGCGTCCTTCGGTCACGGGTTCGGCGAGGGGCTCGGGCGGTCGCGGGAGCGACCAGAGGTGCTAGCTGACGCGAAGGTCGGCCTGCCGAGGAGCGCGAATGTCAGTGCATGCGATTGAAGCACGGATGCGCACTCGGTGCGATTTTTCTTTTTTGGCCGAAACCTACCGGCTCAATGGCGCAGAGCACGGCACCGCCAGCACGCCTCGAGTTCCAAATCAAAGTCCGGCCTTTTCGAGGTTGACGTGCTAGAGTCCATCCATAGATTCGCACAAGACCTTCTCCTGAGGTCTTTTTCCTGCGGCCCCGCTGTGGTCACCCCCGGACCTTTCTTGCGAGCGGCTCGCTTCAGCAACATCTCCCCCGCTGACTGCTCTTGAGTGTTTCTGTCTCGGCCTCCGCGTGTGCGCCGAGCACGTCCGCACGCGCATTGACAAAGGAAACATCATGACGACAACCAAGACCGGCACTGTGAAGGACACGCTGATCAATAGG